>DEBW01000108.1:0-4517 GCA_002348905.1 Ruminococcus flavefaciens
GCAACTTTCACCGATTCCGTCATAAGACGTATGACGAGGATCTCAAATAAATACGGCGCAGTAAATCTCTCTCAGGGTTTCCCTGATTTTGAACCGCCGAAAGCTATCCTCGACCGTCTTGCCGAGGTTACAAAAGAGGACTTCCACCAGTACTCGATAACATGGGGAGCTCAGAATTTCCGTGAAGCTCTCGCAGAAAAACAGTCCCGTCTTATGGGACGAAGCATTGATCCTAACGGAGAGATAGTCGTTACCTGCGGAAGCACCGAGGCTATGATGGCAGCAATGATGTCCGTTACAAATCCGGGCGATAAAGTTATCGTATTCTCCCCTTTTTACGAGAATTACGGCGCAGATACCATACTTTCAGGCGCTGAACCGATCTACGTGCCGCTTATACCGCCTGAGTTCAGCTTTGATCCTGATGTGCTTGAAGCAGCTTTCAAACAGCATCCGAAAGCTCTCATACTCTGCAACCCGTCCAATCCATGCGGTAAAGTTTTCACACTTGAAGAATTGCAGATAATAGCCGACCTCGCCAAGAAATACGACACTTTCGTTATCACCGACGAGGTTTACGAGCATATCGTATACGAGCCGAACAAGCACATCTACTTTGCAAGTCTGCCGGATATGTGGGAGAGAACTATCTCCTGCTCCTCCCTTTCAAAGACCTATTCCATTACCGGCTGGAGACTTGGCTATGTGATAGCTCCGCCTGAGATAATTGATACCGTGAAGAAAGTCCACGACTTCCTTACAGTCGGCGCAGCTGCACCATTGCAGGAGGCTGCCGTTACAGGACTTCGTTTCGGCGATGATTACTATAAATGGCTTCAGGAAAAGTATACCGAAAAGCGTGACCTCTTTCTCAAAGGTCTTGACCGCATAGGCTTACAGCACACCGTACCTCAGGGCGCTTATTACATACTGCTCGATATATCCGAATTCGGCTACAGCAGCGACCTCGTTTTCTGCGAAAAGCTCGCAGAATATGTCGGAGTAGGCGCAGTACCGGGTTCAAGCTTCTTCAAAGAACCTGAAAACCGTTATATAAGATTCCACTACGCAAAGAAGAATGAAACTCTCGAAAATGCTCTTGAACGTCTTAACGATATAAGAAAGAAAATGCCGAGAGAATAAACTTAAAGACCTGTCCGCATAATTTGCAGACAGGTCTTATTTTTAATATTTACGCACTTGCCGAGCTGCGATGCTTCTTTTCAGGATGCTGACGGTAGTACTCCTCCTTGTCGGCGTACATTTTTGCATCTGCGTTCTGCATGACGGCACATATATCATAATCACCGCTGAAAATACATGAACCAACAGCAAAGCTCACATCATTTGTCTCGTCAGACAGCCTTCTCATATTTCCGATGCACTCTTCAAGCTCTTCTTCCGTTATATCAGGACAGAATATCACAAATTCGTCTCCGCCGGCACGGTATATCTCATACTCTCCGAAAGACTTTCTCAATACCTTTGAAGCTCTTTTCAGCAGAGCATCTCCGGCATCGTGACCTTCTTCGTCATTGACAGTTTTAAGTCCGTTGATATCAGCAAAAACAACGCCGATAATGTCCGGCTTGTTCTGACCTCCGGCGATAAGCTGGTCTACACGCTTGTTCATAGCGTTTCTGTTTCTGACCTTTGTGAGCATATCCACCATGCTCATAAATTCAAGCTTGTCAAGAAGCTGGTGGTTAGCGATAACAGCACCTATGAAAAATGTAGTAAGCTCAAGAGTCTCTTTAATATGCATCATATTACTGATATCAAAATTAGCAGCCCATATGAATCCTACAAGCTCATTGTTGAAATTCACAGCATACAGAACAATGCTCTTTATCTTGAAACTCATAAGTGATTCATACCACTTTATATCACGCTCTTTGATTATGCTGAAATCATCAATCAAAAAGCAGTCGCTTCCGGCAAGAGCTTTTTCCCATGCCATAGCCATTTCATAAGGTGTACGCCCCATACTTTGGGCAACTTCCTGCAAGTATTCCTGATTCACACCGTCTTCATTAATAAAGGTGCAGCTCTTATCATTTTTGTCAACAAGAACAATAGAGCATATATCAGAAGCACATATTTTTCGTATCTCCCTTGCTGTATCAGCCATAGACTTGTAAAAATCCTGTGCCTTATGAAGATTTATGCTTATATTCAGAACATCCGTGGACACCTCGGTTGATCGCTTTGACATCTCACCTGTATCCGGTTCTTTTGTATATTTCAGTATATAACAGCAGTACACTGTTCTGACATCTTTATCCTTGCTTGCCGTATCATCTTCAACGTCAAGTACGGGAAAATATATACCGCTGAGCCACGAACCATGAGCATTGACATAAGAATACAGCGGTTCACCTGTGCTTGCACATTTATAACAGAAACTTTCAAAATTTACATCATGGAAAAAATATCTATAAGGCATACCAGGAGTAAACTTCGGAGCATTCGGATTAAGTGCAAACAATCCCGAAAAAGGTTTATTCACACCCATAAGACGAATTTCGCTGTAACTTCCGTCAGGCATTATATCAAAAGCATAAACACTTGCCATTCCGCCGATATGTTCAACCAGTTCCTGAATCTGCATACTCAACGCCCCTTTTTACAAGTATAATTTTCGATAGAAGGTTATATAAATATTATATCATACTTAATTGAAATAGTCAAGTAAAAAGAGAAATTTTTCATTACAAATATGACTTTTCCCTGTCCATATCAGTAATAAAGTTCGGGTTATCCTTTCGCATAAGCTCAATAAGAACTTTTATATTGCCTATGTCCTTTTTTATAGCATCAAGTTCAGATTCAGTTATGCCTACAAACTGTATGAACTCAACCCTTCCGTTAACAGTATCCTGTGCCAGAGCAGTTGTGTCCATTACAGTAATCAGCGCTGTTATCTTGGAATTTGTGCCGATATGAAGCGGTGTACCATTGCCCGGAACACATTCAGCCGGTTCGTAATAATTCTCGCTGTGGAAAGTATAGCGTGCGATATTTGAAAGCATATCCAATGCCCATAAACAATCCTCATGCTTTTCAGCTTTGAGCTTCATGGTCATTTCGTAACCCCATTTGCTGTATTCCTCGCCGAAAGAGTCCTCATTAGCATAAAGCTCACTCATACCGAAAGTAACGATATGCTGATAGCCTTTTCCGGAATCATATATAGAGAAACCGTCAAGGAACTCTTCACCTCCGAACATAGCTCTTGATTGTATATTCGTAGCGTAGTGAGCAGGTTCAACTCCGGGATAAAGTCGTTCAAACTCGTCAGCAACAGCGTCCCAGCCGGGTGCCCATTCCTCATCTTCATTCATGCGCTTGATATATTCTTCTTTAGTCATAAATACCTCCTTGAATGACATTTTTTCCATTATAACATATATATTATACGTAATCAAGAACAATTGTTTAAAATTTTTTTGATCCTGGATATAGTTTTCATATTGATACATTGCTCCGATATTCAGCCTCTTGCAGATTGTTGAAATTATACACAAATAAATTTGATAAACATTCTCAAATTATACTGGTATGCAAAATTTATAAACATATATTGACAAATCAAAAACACAGGACTATAATACAATATGAAAATGATTATCAATTTCACATTTCTTTTTGGAGGTACAATATCATGTTTAAGAAAAAGACAAGTATTTTCGCACTCGTTCTCGCTTTTGCCGCTGTCGGCATAACCGGATGCGGCACTTCTAACGCAAGCGCCGGTACAAATAATACTCCGAACTCATCTTCATCAAATACGGAAGAAAAAGAGACTTCCAATTCCTCTGACAACTCAGGCTCAGACAAATACAATGTTGTATGCACTATCTTCCCTGAATATGACTGGGTAAAGGAAATAGTCGGCTCTCACGCTGAAAACTTTGATATAACCTATCTTCTCGACAACGGTGTTGACCTTCACAGCTATCAGCCTACTGCTGACGATATGCTTAAAATTTCAAGCTGTGATATGTTCGTATACGTCGGCGGTGAATCTGATGAATGGGTGGACGATATCCTTGAAAGTGCAAATAACAAGGATATGAAAGTCATAAATCTCATGGATGTCCTTGGTGATTCTGCTAAGGTAGAGGAACTTAAAGAAGGTATGCAGGAAAGTGAACACGAGCATGACCACAGCAAGGAAGTTTCCACCTTTGAGGACGATGAAGTAAAGGACAGAAGTCTTTCCGACTGGGCTGGCGAGTGGCAGTCCCCATATCCGTTTGTGCTTGACGGAACGCTTGACGAAGCCTGGGAAGCAATGGCTGAAACTAAAGGTAAAATGACCGCTGCTGAGTATAAAGAATACTACAAAACAGGCTATGAAACCGATATCAAGTCAGTAAAAATAGACGGAGACAACATTACATACACATATGATAACGGAAAGTCAGTAAGCTCTGACTATAAGTATACAGGCTACTTTATTCAGGATTGGTCAGGCGGAACAAGGGCTGCCATGTACCGTTTTGAAGCTGAGG
>DEBW01000108.1:4547-8067 GCA_002348905.1 Ruminococcus flavefaciens
AACTCCGGCGCACCTGTCTATATTGAGTTCAACGATCATATGATCGAACCTGCCGAGGCAGAACATTTCCACCTGAGAATGAGCAATGAAAGCTATGATGCGATTGCCGATCCAGAAAAATACTGGCCTACATTTTTCCCTGCTGATATGAGTGGCGAGGATATTTGCGATCATCTTGCAGGTCATGACAAGGACGAGGATGAGCACGAGCATGAACACGAAGAAGGCGAAGAAGAAGAAGAATACGACGAACACGTTTGGCTCTCACTTAAAAATGCTGAAATACTCTGCACTGAAATTGAAAGCAGTATCGCAGAGATAGATCCTGCAAATTCTGCTGACTACAAGGCAAATCTTGACAGCTATATAAGCAAGCTCGATGAACTTGACGGCAAATTCCAGACGCTTGTTGACGGCGCATCAGTAAAGACACTTGTATTCGGCGACAGATTCCCGTTCCGCTATTTTGTAGATGACTACGGTCTTGACTATTACGCTGCATTTATCGGCTGCTCTGCTGAATCAGAGGCAAGCTTCGAGACTATCGCTTTCCTCGCTGACAAGGTAAAGGAGCTTGACTGCGATACAGTATTCACTCTCGAAAACTCTAACAAGTCCATAGCAGAAGCTATAATCAGCACTTCCGGCAAAGACGTTAAGATCGCAGAACTCAATTCTCTCCAGTCAGTTTCTAACGACGAAATAAAAAGCGGTGTAAATTACATTTCACTCATGGAGAAAAACTACGACGTTCTCAAAGAAACACTCAAGTGAGGTAAAATATGAATAATAAAAAAATACCAGTAATACTTATCACAGGCTATCTTGGTTCGGGAAAAACTACTCTCATGCAGAACCTCTTAAAGCAGGAACAGCGTAAGATCGCACTTATCGTAAACGATATGGGCAGCGTTAATATTGACGCTGCTCTGCTGAATAAAAACCGTGACCGCATTGCTTCCGTTGAAATGGTAGAATTGCAGAACGGCTGTATCTGCTGTACTCTCCGTGACGAGTTTATCGCCGAAATAGAGCGTATCTCAAAGCTTCCGGGCATTGAGGCTGTTTTCGTTGAAGCATCGGGAATAAGCGAGCCTTCAAACATTGCGGCATCATTCGTTGTTTACACCGAGGACAATCCGGATACCAACGTTTACCTCAGTTCTGTAGTATTGGTCGTTGACGCTGACCGTATCTATAACGAATTCCTGCGTGAGATATCAATGGAAAACGATACAGAAGAAGGAGATATAATAAATCTTATCATCGACCAGATAGAATTCTGCAATCTTATAATCCTCAATAAGACCGACCTTCTCAATTCTGAACAGATAACGGAAGTGACAAAGGCTATCCGTGACATACAGTCAGAGGCCGAGATAATCCCATGCGTTAACAGCGAAGTTGATACAGAAAAGATACTCCACGGCAAGGAATTTGATTATCATAGCGTACTCGCCTCATCTTCAATACAGAGAGCACTTAATACCAATGAGCCTACAGACAAAGAAGCCTGCATGGACGAATACGGTATAACTTCATTTGTATATGAAGAAATACGCCCGTTTGACCGTGAAAAGTTCATGAGCTTTGTTGACGAGTACCCTACAGAGCTTATCCGCACAAAAGGATATGTATGGTTCGCTGATGACGATGTACATATACAGCTTTTTGAGCAGGCTGGCAGAAATGCAAGCGTTACCGAGCTAAACGAGTGGCTTGCTTCGTGTCCGCAGGAAGAACTTGATGCTATGTTCGAGAATTATCCTGACCTTAAAGATGACTGGGACGATAAATACGGCGACCGCATAAATCAGCTCGTATTTATCGGAAAAGGCTATAAAAAAGCAGATATCCTCAAAAAGCTTGAAAGCTGTCTCGCTCTTTGCTGATAAAGACATTAAAAAATATTCGGGGTGCAGGGGACTGTGTTCCCTGCCGGATTCCAAAGGCAGCGCCTTTGGCAGAGTCCAGAGACAGCGTCTCTGGTCGCTTTTCTTTTATTTTTTAGAGAAAAGCGAAACAAATTATCCTTAGAAGCGCTCTGAAATGGGTGAATTTTTGAGCATTTCTAAAAAATGCTCAAAAAGAGGGAAAAACTCTGCAAGTAAGAGTTTTTCCCTTGCAACAAAAGCGTGTGAGTTGATTTGCAGGCAAATCAACGTCAATAACCCAATAATTTATAAAAAGCCGTCAGAATCAGCAATTGCTAAATTCCGACGGCTTGAAATTTTTTATTGTATTCATTTTTTCCACCTTAAAAGATGGTTTTGAAGTTTATTGAACAGGAATGTTACCCCGATAACAACAAAACCAATAACGAGCAGTCCTGTGATCGTGCGTGTATAGTCACCGAAATCTGAATAATACTTTATATAGTATCCCATACCGTCACGAGCGCCTATCATCTCCGCAGAAGTAAGGAGTATGAATGATACGCTTAGTCCCTGATTGCATCCGAGGAATATCTGCTGTAAGGATGCAGGAAGTATGACGCTGAAAAGCATTTCAGGCTTGCTGACATTAAGGACTTTGGCTGAATCTATTATCTTCTTGTCAACTCCGAGAACTCCGCTCATAGTACCGGCAAATACAGGCCAGAATGTTGCAAGGAATATTACAAATACTGACACAGACTTGAAAGTCGGCAGGAGTGCGATACCATAAGGTATATATACTATCGGAGGTATCGAGCTGAAAAACTTGGTTATATATGTGGCTGCGCTGCCTACTCTTGCGCTCCAGCCAATGAAAAGTCCGAGCGGTACAGCCACTATGACTGCAAGGAAAAATCCTTTGAGAGTAGTACCGAGAGAACTTTCTATATTAATGAATATCTTGCTGCTGTCCTCGGAAAACTGGTGTATCACCTTGCCTGGAGCAGGGAAAAGCAAGTCGTTGAGAATGTTGAATTTAGCAGTTGCAAGCGACCATAGTGAAAGTACAACAAATACAAATCCGGCAATATCAAGAAGGAGTGCAAGGCTCTCTTCTTTTTTTATAAACTTTGAAGCCGCAAGAACTATTACTTCGACACCTGCTGCGAATATTATAAGAGAGCTTGTAAATACTTCTTTTGTGGACTTGTCAGGCAAAAACTGTATAAGTATAAGAAGCAGGAAAAGCAGATGTGTAAGACGGAGATAACGTTTCTTCAACGTCATAATACCACCTCGTCTCCGCCGATACGCTCAGCAATGTCACTATTCATAAGAGATAAGAGCTTGTTGCGGAATCTGCCGTATTCATCAGTTTTTACAAGTTCTGCACGGTTTCTCGGACGGTCAAAAGGCACGTTCACAACTTCGTTGACTGTACCCGGATGAGCTGTAAGAACGACTATCTTATCTGAAAGAAGTATAGCCTCGTCGATATCGTGAGTAACGAATACAACTGTCTTGCGCTCTTCTTCACCGTCGCCTTCCCATAAACTGAGAAGAAGTTCCTGAAGGATAACTCTGTTTTTCGGATCAATAGCACTGAAAGGCTCGTCCATGAGGAGTATCTCCGTGTCCATTGC
>DEBW01000108.1:8143-8818 GCA_002348905.1 Ruminococcus flavefaciens
CTTAACTCGATGTTCTTTCTTGTAGTCATCCACGGGAACAGGGAGTAGTGCTGAAATACCACTCCGCGCTCTGTGCCTGTGCCGTGAAGCTCCTTGCCGTCTATCTGCACCGAGCCCCCTGCGGGAGTATAAAGTCCCTCAAGTACGCTGAGAAGCGTGGACTTTCCGCAGCCGCTGGCTCCGATAACGCTGACGAACTCTCCCCTGCCCACTCCGAATGATACATCGTGCAGAGCATTGAAGCTCTTCTTGTTTTCGATATAGTTTACAGTAAGGTCTTTTATTTCAATTTTATTCGTAGTCATCAAAATGCTCCTTTAATGATGAGTAGATGTCATCTTTGCTCTCAGCTAAAATGCTGTCAAGAGCTTTCTTGTAGATGTCTGTGTTGTAGTGCGGCTCAATGTCGAAGTCCTCGGTGTAGCCAAGCCCTACGATAGTATCTTTAAGAGTCAGAGTACCCTGCTTGTCAGGATCGGGGCTTGATACGCTGAAGCCGCCGTAAACCTCTGTTTCGATGAAATCTTCCTCTATGTCGATGTATTTCTTAACGTCCTTTATTGTTTTTGCGTGGTCGCTCTGTGTAAGGTGATAAGCCTTGATAAATGCTCTTTCGAGAGCTGTGAATGTGTTTGGATTATCATTTACAGCAGAAGTCTTTGCGACCTGACGGCA
>DEBW01000136.1 GCA_002348905.1 Ruminococcus flavefaciens
TCCTCAGTGATCTCGGAGTTCTTCTGCATCTTCTTGAGCTTATCCATAGTATCACGTCTGATAGAGCGGATAGCTACCTTAGCATCCTCGCCTATCTTCTTTACGCTCTTGCAGAGTTCCTTACGGCGCTCCTCAGTGAGCTGTGGGAAAGCGAGACGGAGAACGCTGCCGTCATTTGTAGGATTGATGCCNNTCCTTGCGGCGCTCCTCGGTGAGCTGGGGGAAGGTCAGGCGAACCACCTTACCGTCGTTCTGGGGATTGATGCCGATATCGGAAGCCTGTATAGCCTTCTCGATAGGCTTGAGCTGCTGCTTCTCCCAAGGTGAGATAACGAGGATACGTCCCTCTGATACAGAGATAGCAGCCATCTGATTTATAGGAGTAGGAGTTCCCCAGTAATCTACCATTACCTTGTCAAGTACAGCAGGGTTAGCTCTGCCTGCACGGATAGCAGCGAACTCCTTGTCAAGAGCAGCAAGGCTCTTGTTCATTTTTTCTTTAGCGTTGTCAATAGTTGCTTTCATTGTTAAACATTCCTTTCAGTATTATATAATAAGTGTCATTCTTCAGATACAACAGTACCAACGTTCTCGCCCATAACAGCGTCGTAGATATTATCAGGACGGCTGAGGTCGAATACGAGCATCTTCATCTTGTTGTCACGGCACATTGCAGCAGCAGTGCTGTCCATAACGCCGAGGTCGTCGCCGATGACCTGAGTGAAGGTGAGGGTATCGTACTTCTTTGCATCGTCGAACTTATGCGGATCTTTATCATAAACGCCGTCAACGAGAGTAGCCTTGAGGAATATATCAGCGTTGATCTCAACAGCTCTGAGAGAAGCAGCTGTATCAGTTGAGAAGAACGGATTGCCTGTACCGCAGCCGAATATAACTACTCTGCCCTTTTCAAGGTGGCGTACAGCTCTGTTGCGGATATAAGGCTCAGCGACCTGCTGCATCATTATAGCAGTCTGAACACGAACAACACAGCCGAGAGATTCAAGCACATCAGCAAGTGCAAGAGCGTTCATAGCTGTAGCGAGCATACCGATATGGTCAGCTCTTGTACGGTCCATAGCTCCGCTTGAACGACCTCTCCAGTAGTTACCGCCGCCTACAACGACAGCTACCTGAGTACCTGCATCGACACATTTCTTAATGCTCTTACAGATATCAGTGATAACATCATAATTGAGTCCGGTCTTTTTATCGCCTGCGAGAGCCTCGCCGCTGACCTTTAATAATATACGTTTATACTTTGGTTCCATATACAGCACCTCACAATAAATTACTGTTTTTATTGTACACTAAAAACCGCTTTATGTAAAGTACATTTTTGTAAAAAAATGGAAATTTTGTATTATTTCATTTTTTTAACTGTATTTTTCATTAAACATCACATAATCGCTACACAAGTATCTCGTGATTTCATAATTAAAAAGCGATTCAATTTGAACCGCTTAATCTTGTCAATAAACATATTATTTGCAGCAAAATCAGCGGACGACCAATGGTCGTCCCTACAAGAACTACGGTAAATAACCAAAATTGTAGGGACGGCGAATCGCCGTCCGTGTTGCATTTTTGAATAAAACATACTTTTTTCGACAGTCTCAGTGATTCAATTTGAACCGCTTTTTAATTAATTGCCCGCCAGCATATTTAATATAATAATGCCGATTCCTATACCGCCGCAGATAAGTCCAGCTAATATAACGTTCTTTATGAAGTTGACGCATTTGAAAATGCCAGTAAGAGTTGTTTGTATATCATCAAGCTGAAAGGAAAGAACTTTAGATAAATCGTTAGATGTTACAGAATGTGTCTCTCCTGTTTCTTCACACAATTTGTTATACCTTGATTTAATTAAGTCCATTTCTTCTTTAGAAAACATATGCGACTTATATTGTATTAACAGTTCTAAATCTTCTTTGGATAAACTATTAATTTGGTTAAGAATTTCATTATCTATTGTCATATTGAACACTCCTTTTATTTTATTATAACACCATATCTCCTTTTATTGGATAACGGAATAAATAGCAACACTGGAACTGGCAGATAATATACCAATAACGATACACATTTTACCAGCGAAACTTTTCAGGAATAAAAAAATCCCTGTAGAATATTTTCTACAGGGTTGGCGCGGATTGAGAGATTTGAACTCTCGCGCCGGTTTCCCGACCTACTCCCTTAGCAGGGGAGCCCCTTCACCACTTGGGTAAATCCGCAAACCGGCGGCTTTTGCCGACCGACAAAAAATTGGCGGAGAGGGTGGGATTCGAACCCACGTGACCGTTAAGTCAAACGGTTTTCAAGACCGCCTCGTTATGACCGCTTCGATACCTCTCCATTTTTGATTTTGTTTTCTGAATCATGTCCTGTGTGATTCAGCTTTTATATTATAGCACGGTATGTGCGGTTTGTCAACAGTATTTTAAAAATTTCTTTGCACAAAGAATTTTCAACATTTTTGTGCAATACGCCTATTGTATTTTTATACTTTACAAATTCATATTTCTGTGATAATATAATATCAGTCTTTCAATTATTATGGAGGTATAAATGATAGAGTTTTTCCTCGGACTGCTGATAGGCTACGCTATCGGGAACATCAGTCCGTCTTATATAATAGCACGTATAAAAGGCTTTGACATACGCAAGCGTGGTACAGGCAACGCAGGCGCTTCAAATGTGGCGATGACCGTCGGCAAGCCTGCCGCACTTTTCACAGCCGTTTTTGATATACTTAAAGCTGCTGCTGCTACTCTTATAGTATGGAAGCTGTTTCCTATATATTCATGCTTCAAGATACTCGGCGGCATCGGCTGTATAATCGGTCATATCTTCCCTATCCTTATGGGATTCAAGGGTGGAAAGGGACTCGCCTGCCTCGGCGGTCTGCTTCTCGCATATGATCCGATGCTGTTTTTGATGCTTCTGGCACTTGAAGGAGTTATCGCCTTCTACCTTGACTATATATGTATCATACCTATGACTGGTTCGGTGCTCTTTCTTATAATATATACCATAAAGACCGGCGATCCTTATGGTACTATGCTCCTTTCGATAATCTCACTCATTATCGTCATCAAGCACAGGCAGAATATGCTCCGTATACGCTGCGGTACTGAACCGCATATCAGCATTCTCTGGAGCAAGGACAAAGAAAAAGAAAGAATAAGCAAAAATTCAAGAAGATAGCAAAAAGTCCGGAAAATTCCGGACTTTTTATTATTTCTTATTCTTTATAAGGAGTATACTTCTTCTTCCGCAGGTAACTTCACCGTTAACGTGATAGATAGGTTCAGCCGAAGCATAGCACATATCTGCATAGACATATCCGTTTGCGTTGATACGCAGGTCATGTGTAAGAGGATTCACAATGAGCATAAAGCGTCCTATCTGAGCGATAAACGCACCATTTTCAAGGTCGTGGAAGCTTATACGTGTTCTTATCTCCTCGGCATAGCGCATACGGAACTCGCTGAACTTACGGCGGATAGCGATAAGTCCCTTGTAGTATTCCATAGGCTCGTGATAATTTGTAAGTCTGTCCCACTTGATACTGTTCACACTGTCAGGAGCATTATAGCTGTTATGGTCGAAGCCGCCGTCAGGAAGCGGTTTGCTTCTGAGGAACTCCTGACCAGCCTGCATGAACGGTACTCCCTGTGAAAGGAATACAAGAGCCGCTCCAAGCTTGTCAGCAGCGATTATATCAAGTTCATGAGCGCCCGGCATGGAGAGCACGAGCTTATCGTAATAAGTAAGGTTATCGTGAGCCTCAACATAGTTGATTATCTGGCTCGGAGTATTTACAACTGAGCCGTTCATTATCTGCGGATGACCTACCCAGCCGCAAAGTGACGACTTTATAAGCTGAGCCTTGTCGCAAGAACAGGCTCCGTTGACATATCCGGGAACTCCGGCATCAAATACGCTGCCCTTTACACTGTCACGGAATTCATCCGAGAATACGCCGTAATCAGGCATACTTCTGATATTGAACTTCATGGCTCTGAGCCTCTCGTCAAGAGGAGAACCTCCGCCTGTCCAGCCTTCACCGTAGAGGATGATGTCAGGATTTATAAGGCGAAGCTTATCAGCAGCTTTGTTGAGAGTTTCAATATCAAGAAGTCCCATAAGGTCAAAGCGGAAGCCGTCAAGCTTGTATGTCTCAGCAAGATAGCAAAGGCTGTCGATGATGTACTTTCTTGCCATTTTATGCTCAGAAGCGAACTCATTTCCGCAGCCTGAACCGTTGGAATAGTTGCCTTCCCATAATCTGTAGTAGTAGTACGGGAAAGTCTTGGTAAACGACGAATCAACGGTATGATAAGTGTGGTTGTACACAACATCCATGATAACGCCGATACCTTTTTCGTGTGCAGCCATTACAAGCTCACGGAACTCCTTTACACGGACAGCTCCGTTATAAGGATCGGTACTGTATGAACCTTCGAGAACATTATAGTTCAGCGGATCATAGCCCCAGTTATAGGCAGGTTCGCTGCTGCTCTCGTCTACCGTAGCAAAGTCAAATACCGGCAGAAGGTGGATATGGGTAATTCCAAGGTCGGCAATATAGTCAAGACCTATAAGTTCGCCGGCTGCATTTGTGACATTTTTTTCGGTGAATGCGAGAAAACGTCCTTTATGACGGAAATTTCCGCTCGGATCGCTTGAAAAATCTCTTACATGAAGTTCGTATATTACAGCATCAGTGTAGCTTTTAAGTTCAACAGTTTTTGTCTCATTCCAGCCCTCAGGCTCAGCCTTTGAAAGGTCGATGACCATACCTCTTTTTCCGTTAACTCCGGCTGTTCTTGCATAGATGTCGATAGTTTCGTTTTCCTGACCGTCGATACAGACAGTATAGGTGTAGTAGATTCCGTCAAGATCTTTACTTACAGTCGCTCTCCATACTCCGTCTTTGCTCAAAGTCATAGGAATGTTAGCTATCGGAGCGCTCTCTCCGCCGTCAGGGTAGAGATTTACTGTTACTTTATCAGCACACGGCGACCATACTTTAAATATAGTCTGTTCAGGAGTATAAACAGCTCCCAGTCTGCCTCCGTAATAGTATTTGTCGTCGATTTCTTTAAAGTCACGGATTGCCAATATACTTCACCTCATAAAAATTATTCAGAACCTTTGCAAGCCGGTTCTTATCATAAAGATACAGCGGAACGTCCCCTGCCGCATCTTATTCTCAGAGAGCACCTGATATGTTATCAGCGTAATACATATCACGGTACTGTTTTGGAGTCATGCCTGTCATTTTCCTGAAAGACGCAGTAAATGCGCTCTGCGAGGAATATCCCAGCGCCAGAGATATGTCAGACAGCGAGAAATCAGAATATTTCAGCATATTCTGAGCCGTTGTGACCTTTGCCCTTATAATATAGTCCTTTACGGTAATGCCCGTTTCCTTTGCAAACAGTTTCGAGAGCGAGCTTGGATGAAGTCCTTCTCTTTCAGCAAGCATTTCAAGTGTAAGACTTTCGTGAAGGTGGTCATAGATGTAGTCAATTGACCGTCTTACGTGTACTGAAACTGCACCTGTCTTATGGGCATCTCTCATTCTTTCAGCGAAATCCACCTGCAATTCGCCCAGAAGTTCGAGAACTTCCTCAGGTGAACGGCACTTATCGGCACGGCGTATATAAATATCGCTCAGGGTATACGCAACATTATGCTCCATACCGCCGTCAACGCAGATACGGGCAACAATAGCCGCACATACCACAAGGTGGTATATCATATTTCTCAGAGGATCATCAGAAAGCTGTCCTTTGCCCTTGTCAAATTCCTTTTTAGCGGTTTCAAAATTATCCTTAACAAGCTGGACATTTCCGCTTCTTATAACGTAATATCTTTCAAATTCACGGTGGATATCAGTTCTTTTAAAGTCAAGCTCCTTCTGAATATAGAGCCTGTAATTGAGTTCACGGTTAGTGTTCACGAAAAATGCACCTCGTTTATTGTGAACAAATCATTATTAAGACAACTGTTATTATACCACGGAATTATAAAAAATGCAATAGTTCTGATATAATTTTCAAAGTCCTGACTGTATAATATTGTCAGAAACGGATATAAAATAGATATAGCGCAAAAGGAGGAGTTTTCATGTCAAAAACTTCTGATCTTACACAGGGAAAAGTATCAAAACTCATACTCGGATTCTTCTTTCCGATGCTTTTCACAAGTATGCTCCAGCAGGTATACTCACTTGCTGATACAGCCATAGTAGGTAAAGGTCTTGGCGATAATGCTCTTGGAGCTGTCGGAAATATGGGTTCGCTCACATTCCTGATAATCGGCTTCTCAATGGGACTTTCAAACGGCTTCTGCATACTCATAGCTCAGGCTTTCGGAGCAAAAGACTACAAAAAAATGCGCCGTACAGCTGCTTCCTCGATAGTTCTCGCAGGGATCATCACAGCAGTGCTAACAGCGGTAAGCCTTATCTTCCTCAGACCTACGCTCATTGCTCTCAACACATCAGAGATAATACTCAAAGACAGCCTTAAATACGGCTACATAATCTTCGGAGGACTCTTTGCCTCTATAGCATACAATCTCACTTCCGGATTTCTCCGTGCTCTCGGCGACAGCAAAACTCCGCTGACAGCAATAATCATTTCAACTATAGTAAACATCATTCTCGACTGCACAAGTATATTCATACTCAAAACAGGC
>DEBW01000072.1:0-12491 GCA_002348905.1 Ruminococcus flavefaciens
GACAGCTTATTTATTATATCACATATCGGATTGTTTGTCAAGTACTTTTTTGAAAATTTCTGAAAACTTATCTTTCCGAAGTCCAAAACCATTTTCTCTTTAAGCACTCTCGTGACCTCTCGTCCGACAGCTTTATTATTATATCGCAAAAATCGCCATTTGTCAAGCCAATTATTATCATAAAATGGCCGCAGGTTTTTGTGCAAGTTGATTAAAAGACAAGAAATCTCAGTCCGAAAGCAATTCCCATTACTGCAAGCCCTGCACATCCAATAGTTTTCATGCGAAGCTCACTGGCAGCTCTGAACACATCCGGCTGCTTTTTCTTATATATGATAAGAAGCTTCTCAGCAGCGTTCATTGCCCTGCTGTAGCCGACCTTGTCCTCCTGCACACGTTCTTCTCCGGAAGCAGTATACTTAATAGTGTGGACGTAAAGTCCCTTGTCGTTCTGACGGGACGAGACCACCTCGCCGAGCGTTTTCTCCCCTGTCATGTAGAAAGCAAGACAGCTTATAAGCACAGCCAGTCCCGCAAGACCGACTGACATGCCGATAATACCGATAATCATTTCTTCCATTTTATCACCTCGGACTTATTTTAACATTTTGCCGGCTATGTGTCAATAAAAAAGGCAACCCTACGGCTGCCTTTTTGAAATATCATATGCAGTGATCGTCGTACTTTACCTCTCCCATGGCTTTTTCGGGATAGAGTTCAGCGAAGTGCTCATATATCTGAAACAGCTCTGTTCGTGAACGCTCATGCTTCTGAAAGATAAAGTTCAGATAATATCATTTTGCGCCCTTGATGCTTGATTCAATAGGCTGGAAGAGCCACATCCAACCGGAGTAAGCTCCGTCATTGCCGACCTCGATGCTGTAGGCTCTGCCGTCGATGTTGACCTCTGTGCGGAAATGCTGATTAGTTCCATTTTCACCGAGCCACATTTCGAGCATATACACATCATATCCCATGTACGCCAGAAGTTCAGCGAGAGCGCCGTTATATTGCAGGCACTGTCCCTTTTTCTTCACGAAGCAGGCAGATACCCAGCTATCGGCAATAATGTCATAGTAGAGGTTTCCGCTTGCGTAGGTGATATTCTGATTCACCCAGCGCCACGCACACTCTATTTTGTCATAGTTGGTCATATCGGGAGTGAAATGCTCCTTTGCGAACTGGTCGAGTATCTGCTTGTCGGCAGCGCTGACGTAGTATGTATCTTTATGTACAGGCGGATTGACCTTGATGTTATAGAGCGGATAGCTGTCGTGCGGAGTTAGCTTTGCGGTGTTGACGATAAGCTCTATTTTATTGAATGTGACTTCCTGATGTGTTTCAACGTCCACTTCTATGCCTGCGATGCTTGCAATAGCCGAGATCGAGTAGCCGTAATCGAGGTCAGGATCACAGCTGAAACCGTCCGGAAGCTTGACGTTAGCGACCTTGTAAACGGTCGTGCTGTCGTCGTAGGAATTTTTCTCCTCGATATCCTGAGCATCACGCACCTCATAGGAAGCAAGCTCAGTTGTCGTGCTTGTATCAGAATCGCTGTCATATTTACGGCTGAACATTTTTATTTTGTAGCCGGATATCCTGCAATTATCTGATATCTGTTTCAGGAAGTAGTCATTATTCTCATAGCTCTGCCAGCGGATGTCAACGGAGTTGTCCGCCTTCATTTTGGTAGTACCGTAAGTATACATCCTGACATCCTTAGGAGTGGTCACAGCGCTCATGTAGTCCACTGTAGAGCCTGCTCCGCCAGTAGCGGCATAGGTATAGTACCCAAGCACGTAGGAAGCGTCTGATGCGTTTACAGAGCCGTCATTGTTCATGTCACCGGAAACAGGAACATCACTTGCGCCTGCGATGATATCTCCGCCGGTAGAAAGCACGGAGTAGTATGCGAGAATGGACGAAGCATCCGAAGCGTTCACCATGCCGTCACCGTTTACATCTCCGAGAGAAGTTTCAGCAGCAGTAAGAGCAGATGCCCCCAAAGGCATACAGTTAAAGAGCGTGGCAGTCGTAGCAACCGAAGCCGCCAAAGCAATAAGTTTTCTCATAGTTTCTCTCCATTTCTTGCGGTGGGATTTTCATAATTCCCAAGAACAGGTTTTATTTTGGGAAATATGATAAAAAAGGCTATATACAGGATTCTATTCAATTTTCCCAATTGGGAAGATTGAACGCACTAAAGTGCTAAGTTTTGGCTGTATACTGGCATCTATCCATGATTCCCATATAATCGTCCATATTTCCCATTTGGGAATTATGATTACAAGGCTTAAAACAGGCATTTGTCTCAATTTTCCCAAAAAGATTCGTGTATCTGGGAATAATGGAAAATCACAGATACCACCGCAATATCTGATTATAATTATAAAAAGCCGCAGTATCCCCTACTGCGGCTAATTATGTACATTATGCCATTAACTTGACCATTACAGCCTTCTGAGCGTGGAGACGGTTCTCAGCCTCCTCGAATATCTCCTTAGCGTGAGCCTCGAATACCTTCTCGGTAATTTCCTCCTCACGGTGAGCAGGGAGACAGTGAAGAACCATAGCGTCAGCGTTAGCGAGAGCCATAAGCTCGTCGTTTATCTGATAGCCTGCGAAAGCCTGCTTACGCTTTTCAGCTTCGCCTTCCTGTCCCATAGAAGCCCATACGTCAGTGATAAGAACGTCAGCACCCTTAGCAGCTTCCTTCGGGCTGTTTGTCATGCTGAACTTGTCGCCGTATCCGGCAGCGAAATCGAGTATCTCCTTTGGCGGCTGATAATCGTCCGGACAAGCGATAGATACAGACATACCTACCTTGAGGCAGCCAACGATAAGAGAGTTAGCCATATTGTTACCGTCACCGATAAAGCACATTTTAAGACCTTCGAGCTTGCCCTTGAACTCACGGATAGTCATGAGGTCAGCGAGTACCTGACAAGGGTGGCAGAAATCTGTAAGACCGTTGATTATCGGGATATTACCGTACTTAGCGAGGTCTTCAACTTCCTTCTGCTCGAAAGTACGTATCATGATACCGCTGAGGTAACGTGAAAGAACTCTTGCAGTATCCTGTACAGGCTCGCCTCTGCCTATCTGAAGGTCATTAGAGGAGAGAAAGAGAGGATATCCGCCGAGCTGGTACATACCTGTCTCGAAAGAAACTCTTGTACGTGTAGAAGCCTTCTGGAATATCATACCGAGAGTCTTTCCTTTAAGATGCGGATGTGGTATACCGTGCTTCAGCTCATATTTGAGCTGGTCAGCAAGGTCGAGAATTTCTGTGATTTCTTCTGTGCTCAGGTCGAGCATTTTGAGTAAATGTTTCATTTATACGATTATCCTTTCCAAACACGAACTTAATTATCCGGAGTTGCTGATCCTGCTGCTGTAAGAATATCAGCTTTCTTTATTCATTTCTCCGAATGTGAGGTCAACAGCAACTGCAAAAAGAGGTAAATAGTCATCAAATATTTTATTATCTATCTTCATTTCATATTGAAGTTCTCCGTCGACAGTAAGCAGGGTATGAAGCTCACCCATTTCTTTTTCACCGGCTAATAAAGTAAAATCCTTATGCTCCTTGCTTGCAAGAGCGTATTCAACGGGCGTACCTGAAGTGTCCTTGCCCTTTATATCTATAGTCGGATCAAGGAAAAGCGATTTGCATGACAGGCTTATGATAGGTCTGTCATTATGGCTTATGATAAAAACCGGTTTTCTGTCCTCGCTTGTTTTAGTCATGGTATATAACTGATATTCACTTGCATCGAGGAGAAGATACTTGGAACTAAACCCTTTTTTCTTTACAGTATATAGAAGTTTTCCTCCTTGTTTATCCTGAATCGAGTATTTGTGTCCTTTTACAGAGATCAGCAGCTCCATAATCATTCCTCCAGTACCTCAAAAAGTTTGTTGAGTCCTGCATCAATCTCACTGTATTCAATAGTGAGAGGCGGCAGCAGTCTGACCTTATCTTTAGCTGTTAGTACAAGTAATCCTTTGTCTAATGATGCTTTGGCAACATCGGCAGCTTTTTTAGTTTTAAGAGTAATTCCGATCATTAGTCCGAGACCGCTCGTGCCAGCGACCTCGCTGCAATTTTCAAGCTTTTCTTTGAAATACTGTGCTTTTTTGTTTACTTCACTGAGGAACCCATCGCTGTTCAATCTGTCGAGTACAGCAAGACCGCCGGCGCAGGCAATAGGATTGCCGCCGAAGGTAGAGCCGTGAGTACCGGGAGTAAATACATCTCTGAGCTTTTCATTCACAAGGCAGGCACCCATAGGTATGCCGCCGGCTATACCCTTTGCAAGAGTAGTAACATCAGCCTTTTTGCCGAACCAGTCTCCTGCAAGGAATTTTCCAGTTCTTCCAACGCCTGTCTGAACTTCATCAGCAATAACGAGTACATCTTTAGCAGCACAGAGTTCGTAAACAGCGTCTACAAATTCCTGCTGGAGCGCATTAACGCCGCCTTCGCCCTGAACGTATTCAAGCATTACCGCACATACAGTGTCATCAAGTTTAGCTTTAAGGTCGTCGATGTCATTGGCAGCGACGTTCACAAAGCCTTCAAGGAAGGGGAAGAAGTAGTTATGGAAAACGTCCTGACCTGTTGCGGAAAGAGTAGCCATCGTTCTGCCGTGGAAGGAATTTACAAGGGTGATTATAGTATGTCTGCCCTTGCCGTACTTATCGAAGCTGTATTTTCTTGCTATTTTTATAGCGCACTCATTAGCTTCTGCACCGCTGTTGCCGAAGAAAACTCTGTCATAGCCAGCTGTTTCGCAGAGTTTCTCAGCGAATTCAGCCTGAATAGCAGTATAATAATAATTTGAATTATGCTGTAGAGTCCTTACCTGAGCGCAGACTGCATCAGCCCATTTTTCATCGCAGTAACCGAGGGAGTTGGTACCTATACCGCTTCCGAAGTCGATATACTCCTTGCCGTCCTCGTCCTTACAGTTTCTTCCCTGACCCTTTTCCATAACGAGAGGGTATCTGCCGTAAGACTGCATAACGTGCTCATTGAATTTCTTAATGGTCTGTTCACTGCTGCTCATAATAAACTCCTTCTGCGCTGTGCCTCATAAATGACGTAAGAGGTCACAGTGCTATATAATAATTATAACGCCTAACGGCATATAAAATCAATGTTGCCGGTCACTAATTTACGTAAACTTTTCGTGTACTGGTTTGTACATTTTACATATAAATTCAGAAATCAGAGCCGAAAGCTAAGAAATCAGAATATTTTTTTACACAGTATACAAATAATTATGTGAACTGTGTACCTATGCCCTCATTTGAAAGTATCTCAATGAGGATAGAGTGCGGAACTCTGCCGTCGATGATAACTGTCTTGTTAACGCCACGTCTTACAGCCTCAACGCAGCAGTCTATCTTAGGTATCATACCGCCTGAGATAATGCCCTGCATCTTGAGGTAAGGCACTTCGCTGACATTTACTGACGGGATAAGAGTTGACGGATCGTCCTTGTCTCTTAAAAGACCTGCGATATCAGTCATGAGGATGAGATTCTCAGCGCCGAGCTCAGCAGCAATGCGTGCAGCAGCAGTATCAGCGTTGATATTGTATGTATTGCCGTCCTTGTCGGTTGCAACAGTAGCGATAACAGGGATATTGCCGTTGTCGAGAGCATCGAGGATAGGCTTTGTATTAACGCTTGTTATCTCGCCTACCCAGCCTAAGTCCTGACCGTCCTCAGTGGTCTTTCTCTCAGCACAGAGCATTTCGCCGTCGATACCGCAAAGACCTACAGCGCTGCCCTTATGCTGAGCGAGAAGCTGTACAAGTTCCTTGTTTACCTTGCCGGAGAGAACCATTTTTACAACGTCAACAGTAGCATCGTCTGTATAGCGCAGACCGTTCACGAATCTGCTCTCGATGCCGAGCTTTTTGAGCATATCGCTTATCTCAGGTCCGCCGCCGTGAACGAGGACTACCTTTATTCCAACCAGTGAGAGGAGCACGATATCTGTCATAACAGCATCTTTAAGCTCCTTGTTGGTCATAGCGTTTCCGCCGTACTTGATAACAACTATCTTGTTGCTGTACTTCTGTATATAAGGAAGCGCATCAATGAGTATCTGTGATTTATCCTGATTTGATATCTTTTCCATTTCAATTAACTCCTTTTATGAACGGTAATCGCCGTTGATCTTAACGTAATCGTAAGTGAGGTCGCATCCCCATGCAACAGCAGCACCGCTTCCCTCACCGAGGTCAACGAGTATCTGTATCTCGTCCTCTGCAAGGACTTTCTTAGCTTCGTCCTCATCGAAAGCAACAACGCATCCCTGCTTGCCGAGAACTATCTTTCCGCCCTTTGAAGCCATTGCGATATCTACCTTGCTGATATCGAAGTCAGCGTCAGAGTAGCCTACAGCGCAATAGATACGACCTGCATTAGCGTCCTCGCCGAATATCATTGACTTGAACAGGCTGGAGCAGATAACAGACTTAGCAACGATCTCAGCAGTCTTTTCGTCCTTTGCACCAGTAACAGCGCACTCAACGAGCTTTGTAGCGCCCTCGCCGTCACGAGCCATCATACGTGCGAGATTGAGCATGATATTGTAGAGAGCATTTGAGAATATGCCGAAGTCCTCATTCTCGGAATCAACAAGCTTGTTTCCTGCGCTTCCGGAAGCCATAACGCATACCATATCATTTGTGGATGTATCGCCGTCAACGCTTGCACGGTTGAGAGTTACCTTAACGTTGTCGCTTAAAGCTCTCTGTAACATCTCAGGAGATATAGCAGCATCAGTAGTGATGAAAGTGAGGGTAGTAGCCATGTTCGGGTGTATCATACCGCTGCCCTTGAGCATAGCGCCCATAGTACACTTCTTACCGCCCATTTCAAACTCAACAGCTATCTCCTTCTGCTGAGTATCAGTAGTCATGATAGCTTCGAGAGCACGTTTGTTGCCGTCATATGTAAGACCTTCAGCGAGAGACTTCATACCATTAGCGATAGGCTCGATAGGAAGCACCTGACCGATAACGCCTGTAGAAGCAACGATGATATCCTTCTCATCAAGACCAAGTTCAGCAGCAGCGAGCTGGCACATCTTGGTAGCTTTCTCATAGCCGTCAGGATTGCAGGTATTAGCATTGACGGAGTTCACGATAACAGCTCTTGCCTTACCGTCAGCGATATGCTCCTTAGTAACGAGGATAGGAGCACCCTTTACCTTATTTGTGGTATATACAGCAGCAGCACTGCACTCATTGTCAGCCACGATAAGAGCGAGGTCATTCTTCTTGCTTGTGAGTGTTGCACCTGCATGAACGAGTCCGCACTGGATACCGTTAGCCTTGAATCCCTTTGCAGCACAGACACCGCCGCTTACAAAATCAACATTACCAATTTTTTTAAGTTCCATATACATCTTCCTTTATAGTAGCAGATACCCTCTGCCATTGTATTTACTTTAATTTAAATTCATACTTCATTGACGGCAGACCGTAAGACGGATCAAGACAAACCGTACCGTTGCCGAAAGAGCCGTACTCACATTCAACAACAAGAGTATTGTTGTCATCACCGAGAGAATAAGCATATCTGTCAGCTTCAACGCATCTGTTGGAGAAGTAAGTCTCGTCAATGCGTCCGAGGCGCTCAGCCATTCTTCCGTGGAGAAGATAAACGTCAATGTAGGTATACTCATTGCTCGCCTTGCCGTTCTTTTCAGTGTACTCAGTAAGTATAGCACTTCTGCCGTCACGGAGGATAAGCATATCAGCAGTTTTTGAATGGCGTATATCAACTATACCGCTGTAGATAAGACATACCAGCGATATCACCATAGCCGCTGAGGATATGCAGTTTTTCATGTTGAGCTTTCCGCCGTTAGCTTTCAGCAGAGCGCATGAGCAGACCATGAGCACGAAAGTCACGACCGTGAACAGCACTGAATAACATCCGAAAACGTATCCGAAAAGGAACAGACTTCCTCCGGTGAGCATGAGGTACATGAAAAATATGAATCCCACAAGAGCAACAATGAGTACAAGATAGTACATCATAGCCGAGAATTTAACTTTCATTTTTTCCTTGTCAGCCATTACATCACCTCAGCTCCGTAAAATAAAATTTTGTCATACAAGACCAGTAGTCTCGTCAATGCCCATCATAATGTTGAGGCACTGTACAGCAGCACCGCTTGCACCCTTGCCGAGATTGTCAAGACGGGCACAGAGGAGTATCTGCTCATCGCTTCCGAAAACGAACACCTGTAACTTGTTGAGTCCGCTGAGAGTATTTGATGCAAGGAAGAAGCTCTTCTGTTCGTCAGCAGACATAAGAGGCATTACCTCAACGAGCTTAGCGCCTGCATAGTGCTCAGCGTACATCTTGTGAACGTCAGCAGGAGTAACAGCCTTCGGGAGAGTGCGTGTCTGAATCGGTACGCTTACTACCATACCGCTGAAATAGTCGCACACCATAGGGTTGAACATAGGCTTGTAAGTCAGACCTGAAACAGCCTGCATTTCCGGCAGATGCTTATGAGCCTGAGAAAGAGCGTACTGACGTGGGCTGTTGAACTCATAAGGCTTGTCCTCGCCCTCATAAACAGCGATAGCCTTCTTGCCTGCACCGCTGTAGCCGGAAGTAGCATAAGCGAAGACCGGATAATCAGCAGGGATGATGCCGTTTGCAACGAGAGGATAAACGATGGAATTGAAACCGCTCGCATAGCATCCCGGAACAGCAACTCTGTTTGACTTGATTATCTTTTCACGGTGAGCCGGAGAAAGCTCCGGAAATCCGTAAGCCCAGTCAGGATTAGTTCTGTGGGCAGTAGAAGCGTCGATAATGCGTACATGGTCGTTATCCTTGTCAATGAAAGATACAGCCTCTATGGAAGCAGCATCCGGCAGGCAGAGGAAAACGTAGTCTGCGCTGTTGATAAGGCGTTTACGTTCAGCAGGATCTTTTCTCAGCTCCTCGCTTATTTTGAGTATCTCAATGTCGTTTCTGTCCTTGAAACGCTCCTGTATTTTAAGTCCTGTAGTACCTTCCTGACCGTCAATATAAACCTTAACTGACATAATGATTCCTCCTGTTATTACATGGATGACAACCGGTCATCCGCATAGAATATAGTAAACATGAGACTTTATTTTTTACGCTTGTTCACCTTGCGCTCATACTTTTCAAGCTTAGGGTCTTTGCGTTCTGATTCATCTTCGAGGAACGAGTGCCATACGCTTATTACAAGGGTAACAATGACAATACCGGCGAACCATAGGATATGTCCCAAGTTCGGAACAGCGAGCCACATTCCCATTATGATCTCGCCTGTTACCCAAAGCACACCCATGAGCAGAGTAAGACCGAAAGTAAAGAGAAAATCCTTCTTCTTCATAAATTAAAGAGAAGCTATCTTTTCTTCTGCGAGAGCTATCTGCTTTACAACCTCCTCCGGAGAAGGACCGCCCTCGGACTTTCTCTCACGCACACAAGTATCAAGGCTTATAGCGTTGTAAACGTCCTCATCAAAGAGGTCGGTCATAGCCTTGTAGTCATCGAGCGGGAGAGTTTCAAGAGTAACGCCCTTTTCGATGCACTGGGCAACGAGAGTACCGGTTATCTTGTAAGCATCACGGAAAGGCATACCCTTTTTAACGAGGTAGTCAGCACAGTCAGTAGCGTTGATGAAACCTCTTGCAGCAGCATTTCTCATATTGTCCTTGAGCACACGCATAGTAGCGAGCATAGGTGTGAAGGTCTTGACGCAGAGCTTAACGTTGTCGAGAGCGTCAAATATAGCTTCCTTGTCCTCCTGCATATCCTTGTTGTAAGCAAGAGGAAGTCCCTTCATCATGGTAAGGAGAGTAACGAGGTCGCCGTTTACTCTGCCTGTCTTACCACGGATAAGCTCAGTAACGTCAGGGTTTTTCTTCTGAGGCATGATAGAAGAGCCTGTAGCGAAAGCATCATCGAGTTCAACGAATTTGAACTCCCAGCTGCACCAGAGTATTATCTCCTCTGAGAAGCGTGAAAGGTGTGTCATAAGGAGAGAGAATGCACAGCAAAGCTCAACGCAGTAGTCACGGTCAGAAACACCGTCAAGGCTGTTCGGCATAGGAGCAGTGAATCCGAGAAGGTCAGAAGTGAGCTGTCGGTTTGTCTTGTAGGTAGTACCGGCAAGAGCACCGCTTCCGAGAGGACAGTAGTTCATACGCTTTACAGTGTCCTGAAGTCTCTCCATATCTCTGAGGAGCATCCACACATAAGCCATAAGGTGGTGTGCGAGAGTTATAGGCTGAGCACGCTGTAAGTGGGTATAACCCGGCATGATAGTCTCGGTATGTTCTTTTGCTATCTTCACGATAGTCTCGATAAGCTCCTTGACGAGAGCCTCTACTTCTGCTATCTCATCACGGAGGTAAAGTCTGAGGTCAACAGCGACCTGATCGTTTCTTGAACGTGAAGTGTGAAGTCTCTTTCCTACATCACCGAGGCGCTTTGTAAGTTCAGCCTCAACGAACATATGTATATCCTCAGCATTAGGATCAAGTTCGAGTTTACCGCTGTCGATGTCAGCGAGTATCTCATTAAGACCGCCGATTATTTCGAGGCTGTCCTCCTTGGTGATGATACCGCATTCACCTAGCATGGTAGCGTGGGCGATACTGCCCTGAATATCGTGGCGGTACATACGTCCGTCAAAGGCAATGGAAGAATTGAAAGCGTTAACGCCAGCATCCACCTGCTTGGAAAATCTTCCTGCCCACATCATATCTGCCATATACATTCTCCTTTTTTATCTGCCCGTCCTCAGGACAGCTTTTATCATATCTTATCACATAACTCAACAGCGTATGTGAGCTGTTCTTCTTTCAAATCCAATTAAAAAACACTGTAGGGAACGCCGCCCTCGGCGTTCCGAACCGATAAACCACAAAAATGATTATGATTATCGTTAAACGAAAAATTATGTTAAACCTACGATTATTTGTATATCGCCATTTAATGTGCCGGAACGCCGAGGGCGGCGTTCCCTACAATTGGTTCATGTTTGTTTATACGTAAGGCACGGGCGGATGATATCCGCCCCTACAAAGAGCTAACAGCTAATATACTTGTTACGGTAAAACAGATCCTCACGCACAGTATAGCCCATATGCTCCCAGAACTGATTACCGTTTTCGTTATGGGTAAAAACGACGATGAGGACTTTGTTTATGCCCTCATTTCTGAGAGCCTCCTCAGCGTTTTCAACGAGCTTTCTGCCGATACCCTGTTTACGGTACTCCGGAGCTATCGAAACATGGTGGAATATACCTCTTCGTCCGTCATGACCTGCTAAGATAGTGCCGACTATCCTGCCGTTATCCTCAGCAACGAAGCTTGTATCCGGATTACGTCTGATATACTTTGCAAAACCTTCGGGACTGTCATCAACGGGATTTGTACCCTCGTGAGTTTTCCATAACTCAGCGATGCCGTCATAATCGTCCACGGTCATAACTCTGATATTCACCATGATTTTCACCTCATTATCCGCATTAATAATGCTGTTTTTCCTTGATATTGCGGTACTCCTCAAAGAGTTCAAGGCACTCTTTCCGGTCAAGTTCTGCGGAAATATCTTCGGGAGCCTCATAGAACTGCTTGTCACGGAAGCCGATGCTGTCGGTATCTGCGATGTTGCATCCGTAATATACTTTAGTGATATTCGCCCACATTATCGCACCTGCACACATCGGACAAGGTTCAGCAGTGGTATAAAGTTCACAGCCGGACAAATCAAAAGTACCGATATTCCCGCAGGCATTGCGGATAGCCTGCATTTCGCCGTGACAGGTAGGATCATTTCTGAGGACTACCTCATTATGTCCCGAACCTATTATATTGCCGTCCTTAACGATAACGCACCCGAAAGGTCCGCCGTGACCGGCTCTGATACCTGTTCTTGCCTCGTCAATGGCAAGTTTCATATACTTGTTCATTTTTTATCCTTGTAAGCGTAGCCGAAATCTATCGGCGGAGAGGTAACGGAAATGTAAACAAATTCGCTGCCGTTTATGAATTCCATTACAATTTCTCCCTGCACAACAAAATCATAACAGGCAGGAGAGGACTCCCCTGCCTGTATTTTTATTCTAAAAATATCATCGGTAAAACGAACATCGCTATACCGAAAAGTCCGATAAAAATACCTGCTGCACAAGTCAGGAGAGCGTTTTTATCGAAAACCTTGTTTAAAAGTCTGCTGAACCTCACATTATATTCTTTGCCGGCAGCAAGTTTTTTATCCTTGCAGCTCATAACGCTCGGATAGATATTGCCGTCAACAGCGTAGTAAGCGTAAACGCCTTTCTTTTCGCCTGCTGATTCAGTCCTGACGAGCCTTGCCCTGTATTTTTTCGAGAACAGAGCAATAATGCTGTACCCGACGAATACCAGCATAAGAACTGCGATACAAGCTCCTGCTGTAAGCAC
>DEBW01000072.1:12575-12869 GCA_002348905.1 Ruminococcus flavefaciens
CGTAAGGTCATTCCTGTTAAACAAAACGCAGACCAATACTATAGATACCACGCTTGTCACAAGAGGCAGTTCAAACATACCCAGTTTTGTATACCTTGCTACGAGCCTGCAAAGACCGAGCACACAACCTGCAAGGAGCGAATAGACAACTAAGAGTAGTATAATTTCTCCGAAGTTCATACAGCTTTATAAGCTGTCAGCCATTATGCGAACTAATGGCTGACGGCTTGATGTTATTTGATTACTTGTTGTTTCTCTTCTTATCGAGCTGAGCCTTTACCTTTATCGGGAGAC
>DEBW01000072.1:13011-22342 GCA_002348905.1 Ruminococcus flavefaciens
TGAGCTTAACGTCACCTGTAACTCTTTCCTGAGTCTTGTCAACGAAAGCTGTAAGGGATTCACGGAGAGTTGTGAACCAAAGACCATTGTAAACGAGGTCAGCGAACTTGATTCCGAGGTACTGCTTGATACGAGCAGTTTCCTTATCGAGGCAGATAGTTTCGAGAACTTCGTGAGCGTGGTAGAGGATAGCACCGCCAGGAGTCTCATAAACGCCTCTGGACTTCATACCAACGAGACGGTTCTCAACGAGGTCAGCAAGACCGATACCGTTCTCACCGCCGAGCTTGTTAAGAGCAGAAACCATTTCAACGCCGTTGAGTGTCTTGCCGTCGAGCTGAGTTGGGATACCCTTCTCAAAGTGGATAGTGATGTAAGTAGGCTTGTCAGGAGCGTCGATTGGAGAAACGCCCATTTCGAGGAAGCCCTTCTTCTCATACTGTGGCTCGTTAGCAGGATCTTCGAGGTCAAGACCTTCGTGAGAGAGGTGCCAGATGTTCTTATCCTTGGAGTAGTTAGTCTCACGGCTTATCTTGAGTGGGATGTTGTGAGCCTCAGCGTAGTCGATCTCCTGGTCACGGGACTTGATATCCCATTCTCTCCAAGGAGCGATGATAGTCATATCAGGAGCGAAAGCCTTTATAGCAAGCTCGAAACGAACCTGGTCATTGCCCTTACCAGTACAGCCGTGGCAGATAGCGTCAGCGCCTTCTTCGAGAGCTATCTCAGCGATGCGCTTAGCAATGATAGGACGAGCGAAAGAAGTACCGAGCATATATCTGTTCTCGTAGATAGCACCAGCCTGAACAGTCGGATAAACGTAGTCCTGAATGAATTCTTCCTTCAGGTCAGCGATGATGAGCTTGGAAGCGCCAGTCTTAATAGCCTTCTCCTCAAGGCCGTCAAGCTCAGTACCCTGTCCAACGTCACCGGAAACAGCGATTATTTCTGGATTGTTGTAGTTTTCCTTGAGCCACGGAATGATGATAGATGTGTCAAGACCGCCTGAATAAGCGAGAACTACTTTTTTTACTTCTTTTTTAGCCATGATGAATTACCTCCTGGAAAATCAAACGTCATTTCTGACGTAAATTATCGTGATAAGACTATTATACACCCAATAATTACAATGTCAATACCTTTTGAATAAATATTCATTTTTAAGATAAATATTCCTAAATGTTCGTATATTATTCAAAGCTGGCATATAAAATCTCTTTCAGACATCTTGACATATTTTATAAAAGTGTTATAATATAAATATAAAGGGTACTGCGATAAGCGGTTCTCCCATAAAGTTTTGGTTGAGAAACAACCGCCTTATGTGGAAGTGGGGCGGTTATTTCTTTTTATGTAAAAAGAATTATTTCTTGTTGTTATGGTCACGAGTGACCATATACACCAAAGTGATAACGCCTGTGAGCATAATTACAAACTCAATGAGATCTGAATATGTCATAGGGCATCACCTCCTGTAATCAGGAGAAACCGCCTACCGTTTTTTGCAGTACCCGGCAGATATTATATCACAGTATCAAAAGAATGTCAATGTTTTTCAATGTTCCACGTGGAACATTATTTTTTTGCCCTGATGCGTCCGGCAATAAAAACTCCTGCGCAGGCGATACCCGTTCCGGCAGCATAGCAAAGCAGGTCTTCCGGCACAAAGCTTGTACCGATAAGGGTACGGAGCACCGGATTTTCGATACCGAACCTGTCAACGAACCCCCAGAGCTGTAAAAAATCAACTCCTACAGCAAATACAAGCAGACATATATTCACGATATAATGGTTATTTTCACCGCCGAGAACAGCCTGTACAAAGCAGTAAAGCACCCACATAATGATGATATCTCCGCCGTAATCCCTGATAAAATTGCCGTGCTGAGTAAGAGCAATGACCACTTCAACAGCAAACAGGAGTACAAAAATAATTATATAAGGCAGACGTTTTTTCATTCTTCAAGTTCCTTTACAAGGTCAGGGAAAATGCCGAGAGAGCGTCTGAGAATGCCGTTCATACAGGCGATAGCAATACCGTAATTGGTGAAAGGCACGCCCTCAGTTGCAGCGATATTCTGTCTGTGAAGCATTTCACGCTCATTGAGCATACATCCTCCGCAGTGGATAACGAGGCTGAAACGTGACAAGTCCTCAGGAAAGTCTCTGCCGGAAGAAAGCTCGATATTGAGCGACTTGCCGGTATACTTTTTCAGCAGAGCCGGAAGTTTCACGCTTCCGATATCACCACACTGACGATGATGAGTACATCCCTCAGAGATAAGGACAGTATCCCCGTCACGGAGTTCCTTTATCTTAGCAGCACCCTTGACAGCAGCATCAAGGAAGCCCTTATATCTCGCCATGAGTATCGAGAACGAAGTCAGCGGAACATCTTCCGGCACTATCCTGCTCACCATGCCGAATGCCTGACTGTCCGTCACTACCATTTTCGGCGGAGAAGCAAGTTTGTTAAGGGTTTCTTCAAGCTGGAACTCCTTTGTAAAGACGGCAATACCGTCAGCATCGAGAATGTCACGCAAAGTCTGGACTTGCGGAAGTATCATACGTCCCTTAGGAGCAGCCGCATCAATAGGAGTAACAAGCACGACAGTATCTCCGGCAGAAATAAGGTCAGCGATTATATGGCGCTCATTGACATTCTTTGAAGCGAGAGAAGCAATCTTTTCTTTAAGCTCATAGATATTTTTCTTAGCAGAAGCGCTGACGGATATTTCATTTTCAGAATCTGTCTCCCTGCCTGAGATGTCTGACTTATTATACACTATTATATAAGGAACGTTTCTTTCCTTAAAGAGATTTACAAGCTCATTGTCACAATCAGCCATACCCTCACAGCCGTCAACAACGAGTACAGCTATATCGGTTTTAGCGAGTATCTGTCTTGTCTTTTTCACACGAAGCTCACCAAGTTCGCCCACATCGTCAAAACCAGGCGTATCAATAATTTCGACTGCACCGAGCGGAAGAAGCTCCATAGCCTTATAAACCGGATCAGTGGTAGTTCCTTTTACGTCAGATACTACAGCAAGCTCCTGACCTGTAACAGCATTTACAAGGCTTGACTTACCGGCATTTCTTCTTCCGAAGAAGCCGATATGTATTCTTTCGCCGGAAGGTGTATCATTCAAACTCATATTAATCACTCCAGTAATAATTAAAATTCATCAAGAAAGCTATGGTATTCATCGCCGTTATGGTAGGATATAAGGGTACGCAGGTTCACATTCTCTGCACTTCTGAAAATATTCATCTCAACGGCAGGATTAGTCTTTTTCAGTTCAGCGATAAGAGCCTTTATCTCAGCACGTTTTGAATTGCCCTCGCCCGTTTTCTCAGTGACACGGCAGGCACAGCGGATAAATTCAAGATGATTGAAATCACGCCATGCGATAATATCGGCTTCACGCACAAGATAAAGCGGACGTATCAGTTCAACTCCCTCATAGTTTTCGCTTTTAAGGCGAGGCATCATGGTTTGCATCTGCGAGCCGTAGAGCATACCCATTAGGATAGTCTCAATAACGTCATCGAAGTGGTGTCCGAGAGCGATCTTATTGCATTCAAGCTCCTGAGCGGTCTTGTACAGCCAGCCTCGTCTGAGTCTCGCACAGAGGAAGCAAGGGTGTTTCTGTTCTTTTTCAGCCGACTCGAATATTTTTGTATTGTAAACCTTGGCAGGGATATTCAAAAGCTTTGCATTGTCAAGTATCTTCTGCAAATTCTCAGGAGTATATCCAGGGTTCATGATAATATATTCAACATCGAAAGGTATCTCATTATTTCGTTTGAGCCGGGCGATGCACTGAGCCATGAGCATAGAGTCCTTACCGCCTGAGATACAGACAGCTATCCGGTCACCAGGTTCAATGAGCCGGTAGTCACGTACTCCCCTGCGGAACTTAGTCCATATGCATTTGCCGAACTGTTTCACGATAGAATCGCTGATACTGTCAGACATAAACTTCCTCCTCAAAACATGATAACAAAGAAATTATACAACTACAAAAATGCTGTGTCAAGAGCTTTTGAGTTAAAAGAAAAAGAGTGCTCAATAAAGACCACTCGTCAGCTTGTCAAAAACCTAATTAAAATCTAAAAATTTTTTCTGTATTATATATGATAATCATCTAACTTAAGCGTTATCATTATCAATTTTATAGATCATAACTGGGAAATCATTTCCTTCTTCAAATACATATATCCTTTGACAAAATGAACATCTCCAAACATCATATTTAGGCAAAGGAAACATCCAAGGATCGATAGTTTCACAATCAAGTATACACTCCCATTCTTTATCGGTATAAACCCGCAATTGAATATCATTAGGAGCTTCACTATTTGATAAAATATGTCCACATTTACATATAATTTTTGCCATTATAATCACCACCTATATATTCCGCTTTTAATCCATATTTCAACATTACCTTGGGTATAGAACCAATCTTCTTCGGCATAGAAGTATTCATCAGGGTGAATACGAAGGTACTCATGCAAAATTTTAAGTATACTATCTTCGCTGTCACATAAATCTTCAATTAAGATAGCTACATATAGGTTGGGTGATATCCACGAAAAATCATCATCTTCCATGTATTCTGGTTTAGGTTTATCAAAAATATACATACAAAAATCAGAATTACACTTAGGATCGTTTATACCAAGAACAAAGCTCTCGCTATTGCTTGAAATAGAACCGGCACTAAAATTATAACCAAGTAAATTCATGATAACTTTCACTTCATCGAGCGTTTTCCGAGGATTAAAACGGTTAACTTTTTTTAAAAACATTCCAGATACACCCATTATTGCATCACCTGTTTAGTTTCAAAATAAAAAAATCCTTATAAACTGAAAGGACGGTCAATAAAGACCGCCCTTTTGCGATTAATAAGATAATCAGAATTCAAGCTGACTGATAACGTTCTTGAGAGCGTCAGCACTTGCCTGTAACTTCTTGATTTCAGTTTCAGTAAGTGTAGGATCAACATTGCGCTCGATACCGTTTGCACCGATAACAGCAGGTAAGCTGAGACATACATCATTGATTCCGTATCTGTCCTTGATAAGAGTAGATACAGTCATGATATTGTTTGAGTCACGGAGAATGTTATCGCAGATCTTGTTTACAGTAAGAGCGATAGCATAGAAAGTAGCACCCTTTCTCTTGATAACTTCGCCGCCAGCCTTACGTACTTCTTCGATGATCTCATCTTCATTGATATCTCTGTGCTCCTGAGCAGCGCAGTATTCCTCCATGCTGATACCAGCTATGTTTGTGATAGACCAAGGTATCATAGAAGTGTCGCCGTGCTCGCCGAAAACGTAAGCGTGGATGCTGTTAGGGCTGAGACCAACGTGGTCAGCGATGCTTGAACGGAGTCTTGAAGTATCAAGAGCAGTACCAGAACCGATTACCTGATTAGGTGAAAGGTCAGTACATTTAAGGATAGTATAAGTAATAATGTCAACAGGGTTGCTGACAACTACATATATAGCATCCGGAGCAGCCTTAGCTATCTGTGGCATAACATCCTTGATGATGTTAACGTTAGCCTGAGCAAGGTCAAGTCTTGTCTGACCTGGTTTACGTGCAAGACCAAGAGTTACAACGATTATATCAGAACCGGCAGCATCGTCATAAGTACCGTCGAAAACTTCGATATTGTGGCTGAATGAAACGCCCTGACGGATATCCATAGCTTCGCCCTTAGCTTTTTCCTTGTTGATGTCAATGAGGACGATGTCGGAACAAGTACCTGCAACAGCAAAAGTATAAGCAATAGTAGCGCCGACATTTCCGGCACCAAGTATAGTAATCTTCTTTCCGCCTTTATTGTCTCCCATAATAATAACCTCCAAAAAATCGAGTAGAGCCGTAATAGATACGATACTCCATAACAATATTATAGCATACCGGAGGAAATAATCAAGCAATATATGTAAATATTCCGTTAAAATCGTAATTTCACACAAAAAATGACGCTTTTTTAACAATGTTTTATCAGAGCAGGTACTTTTCTGCTGAATTTAGGAGATTTTTTCATGGTCGCACATATGTAAAATTTTAATAGGTAAATATATTTTGCAGGAAACACCGCTCATATCATTCTCTGCTGATTTTACAAATGAATAATTCAAAATGTATTGACAATAATGATGTTGTGGTGTATAATGATAATAGAAATGATATGATAACTCCATTCAGGATTATCACCAAAAAAGGCAGGAGAATGCGACTCTCCTGCCTTTTGTGCTGGTTGCCTACTTTTTCCGCTTGTCACTGTCCAGCCACTTGCAGATGTAATTTGCGACTACACCTGCTGCGACAGAAATAATAAAAGAAAAGATATACTCCATAAAAGTCGATTCTCAGTTGAATCGGCTTCTTTTTTGATGTATAACAAAACTCCTCCGTCTGCTTCCGGAGGAGTAAGTTTATATATAAAGTCTTTTTATAGTATAACCACAAAATCTTGTCTGCTAAATTTTAAACATATCTCATCTTGTCTCAGATTTTTTTCCGGCTGAGAAAATACCGCTGAGTAATGGCACAGCCGCACTGAGTCCGAGAGCCGTAAGCATCTGCTGAGATGTGAGCCGGACAGTATCGAACAGGCTGCAAAGCTGAGGTACTGTCACAGCGGCAGCAAGTACCGCAAAGGATATCAGCGCTGCGAGAAGAAGCTTAATATTGCCGAATGGAGACATCCGGAATATAGACCTGCGCTCTGAACGGCACTCAAAAACGTGTATGAGCTGAGACATTACAAGGGTAACAAGAGCAGCCGTCCGACCGGCTTCGAGAGTACCTCCCATACGCATGACAATACTGAATGAAGCAAGAGTGGAAAGTCCGATGAATATACCACGAAGCACTATCTTCCAAAGCAGACCGCCTGAGAAGAATCCCTCATCCGAGCGTCTTGGCGGCATGGACATTATATCCTTTTCGGGAGGTTCAAGTCCCAGAGCTATTGCCGGCAGACCATCCGTCACGAGGTTTACAAGAAGTATCTGCGCCGGCAGAAGCACTATAGGCATACCCATAACGATACTTCCGAACATGGTCAGGACTTCGCCTATATTGCATGAGAGGAGATATCTCACGAATTTCCGTATGTTCGAGTAGACGCATCTGCCCTGCTCAACAGCGCTGACAAGGGTAGCAAGGTTATCGTCAAGGAGTATCACATCAGCCGCCTGCTTTGTAACGTCAGTGCCCGTAACTCCCATAGCAACTCCCACATCTGCTTCTTTTATCGCCGGAGCATCGTTCACGCCGTCGCCGGTCATGGTGACTATCTCTCCCCTGCGCTTGAAGCTTCTGACGATACGCAACTTATGTACCGGTTCAACTCTTGCAAAGACAGTACACTTATCAATTATCTTATCCAGTTCGTCATCAGACATTGCATCAAGCTCCGCACCTGTAACAGCCTTTCCGCCTTTGAGAAGTCCTGCTTTTTTAGCGACTGCAACGGCGGTATTTTTATGGTCACCGGTTATCATGACGGTTCTTACCGAAGCACTTGCACATTTTCGTATAGCCGCTTTGGCTTCTTCACGGGGAGGATCAGTCATGCCTGCAAGTCCGAGAAAAACAAGTCCGCCGGATTCGGGAGCGTAACTTTCAGATACGCAGTAAGCAAGTGCAAGAACTCTCAGCGCTCTGTCAGACATTTCAGTTGTCTTGCGTGAGATATCGTTCCGGACGGAATAGGTCAGCGGAAGTATCTCGCCTCTTCCGTTCATGTACATACTGCACCGTGGAAGTATAACTTCCTCAGCGCCTTTGAACCACATACGCTTTTCACCGTGTTCAGCAACGTGAACAGCCATAAATCTCGTCTCGCTGTCGAAGGGAAATTCTCTCAGGCGAACACACTCATTATCAAGGGATTTTTTAGTAATGCCTGCTTTAGCGGCAGCAATGAGTATAGCCGTTTCAGTAGGATCACCGGTGACTCTCCATTCGCCCTTTCCTTTGAGCGAACCACGCTGACGGCTCTCGCCTGCCCTGTCAGCAGATATTGAAGCATCCGAGCAGAGCACTCCGCACTTCATAGCCTCAGACAGCACCTTTTCATTAACCGGATTCACGGCGATATTTTCCTCGCCTTTGGTAACACCTCCGCTTATCCTGTGTCCCATTCCGCTGAAATAGTATGCAGTGTCCGCAGAGACAAATTCAGTGACGGTCATTTTATTCTCAGTGATAGTACCGGTCTTGTCGGAGCAAATGACAGAAGTACATCCTAAAGTCTCAACGCTGTGGAGTTTGTTGACGAGAGCCTTTTGTTTCAGCATACGATTTACCGCAAGTGCAAGAGCGATAGTCACAGTAGCCGGAAGTCCTTCGGGTATGGCAGCAATAGCAATAGTGATGCCCGTCATGAGCATATCGAAAACATCTTCTCCACGGAGTACGCCTGCGCCGAATACCGCAAAACATACAATCAGACATATCACCGCAACTACTTTTCCCAGTTCGGCAAGACGCTTCTGCAAAGGTGTCATATCCTTGTCGATGTCAGCGATAAGTTCGGATATCCTGCCCATTTGTGTACGTTTTCCCGTAGCTATAACACGAGCCTGACAAGTACCCTTTACCGCAGAAGTGCCGCAGTAAACGATATTCGGCTTATTAAGAGAATTGTCAGTATCGCTGGTTATGCCTGACTTTTTCGCAACAGCTTCGGATTCTCCGGTGAGTATGGATTCATCCGTAAAGAAACCGGCAGACCGGAGTATAACACAGTCAGCAGGGATCCTGTCGCCTGCTTCAAGCTCTATGACATCATCCATAACGAGAGTTTCGGCAGGTATCTCTTTGAGAACGCCGTCACGCCAGCACTTTGCCGTCGGAGCAGTCATAGACCGCAGAGCTTCGAGAGTATGCTCCGTGCGGTACTCCTGTACAAAACCAAGTACAGCATTAAGCAGTACAATGAGTATGATAGTAACAGCATCGGATATTTCTCCCAGAAGTACAGATACTGCCGTAGCTGCAAGAAGTATCATCACCATGATATCCTTGAACTGGTTTATGAATATTTTCAGTACACCTGACTTTTTCTTTTCTTCGAGAACGTTTCTGCCCTCAGCTTTAAGACGGACAGCAGCCTCTTTTTCAGTAATACCCATTCATTTCACTCCTTCGGGAATATTTGTCCCTAAAGGATATGCAGGAAGTAAGGGCTTGATGCATAAATTAAACTATCGGCAATATCTTGACAAAAAAACAACCTATATGCTATAATAGCACATAGGGTACTGGATAAAAACGGTAGGCGGTTTCTCC
>DEBW01000072.1:22555-23251 GCA_002348905.1 Ruminococcus flavefaciens
AACCGCTTATCGCAGTACCCTCTCTATTTATATTATATCATATTTTGGCTCGTTGTCAACAGTTTTTTATTTTTTACAAATATACTGAATAACAATGCTTTATAATTATAAATAACAAAAACAAGCGCCCCTACTCGGAGCGCTTTTTCAAGGAAGGAATTATTATGTCAGCCATTTTGAGACTGTTTCAGCAAGTTCAGCAAGTTCAGCTATCTTTTCGTTGCTTCCGCCGATAGAATCAGCTGTCTTGATTATATAGTCAAATGAAGAATCACCCTTGTACTGTGAATCTTTCAGGAGCATACCAAACTCTGCAACAGCTCCTGCGAGCTGGATACCGTGAGTAGGATTCTCGCTGTAGCGCTCCATGCCGTAGAGGTTTGAGGAGTAAACTTCCTCGTCAGTGTCAATGTCCTTGTAAGCAACAGAGAACTTTATAAGCTCCTTGCGTGAATCGTTATTGGCAGGCTTGGATTCAGTGGCAGCATCCTTATGCTCGTCAGCGAATTCAAGTTCAACACCGTGGTAAGTACCGTCAGCGCTGTCGCCTGTAAGTTCAACTTCATAGAGAGCCGTAACGCTGTGACCTGCTCCGACTTCGCCTGCATCCTTGGAATCGTCATAGAAGTCCTCAGCTTCCATAAGTCGGTTATCGTAGCCTATGAGACGGTAACTCTTTACCTGTGCAGGGTTGAA
>DEBW01000072.1:23354-30121 GCA_002348905.1 Ruminococcus flavefaciens
GAGTCGATGTAGCTGTAGTTGCCGTTGCCGTTGTCAGCAAGAGCTTCAAGCTTGTTATCCTTGTAGTTGCCTGTGCCGAATCCGAGAACAGAGAGATAGATACCGTCATCACGTTTTTTCTCTATGAGCCTGGTCAGTTCAGATTCAGAGCTTTTACCGATATTGAGGTCGCCGTCAGTAGCGAGGATGATGCGGTTGTTTCCGCCCTTGATGAAATTCTCCTCAGCAAGCTCGTAAGCAGTTTCGATACCGCCTTCACCGTTAGTACCGCCGCTTGCAGAGATACCATAGAGAGCTTCAAGGATAGTGTCCTTTTCGCTGCCCTTTACTCCGGCGAGAACAGTCTCACTCGAACCGGCATAAGTCACGATAGATATGCGGTCATTCTCAGTGAGATTCTCAGCAAGCATAGAGAAAGCGGACTGCACCAGCGGAAGCTTATTATAGCTGGACATTGAGCCGGAAGAATCAATGAGGAAAACGATATTTGACGGCGGAACTTCCTTATCGTCCAGACGTTTTCCCTGAACGCCGAGCATCATGAGTTTTGTATCCTTGTTCCACGGACAGTCAGCAAGTTCAACATACTCGCCGAAAACCTTTCCGTCTTCTGGATCAGCGTATTTATAGTCGAAGAAGTTTATGAACTCCTCGATACGTACAGCATCAGGATCTACTTCAACGCCGTCCTCGATAAGTCTGCGGACATTGGTATAAGAAGCAGTGTCAACGTCAGCGGAGAAAGTTGAAAGTGGCTCAGTCTTAGGATCTTTGAAGCCTGACTCCTCATAGCCGTGGTATTCCTCATCAGGAGTGGGAGCATCCGGAACAACATATTCCTCAGTATCAGCGTTTGCTTCATATTCCTCAGCATATTCTGCAACTGATGCATCACTTTTCTTGGTATAGTTATCAGTATGGTAGCTGCCGCCGTCAGCCTCAGCGCAGCTGACAAAAGATACAGCAACAACAGGAAGTGTAAGTGCAAGTGCGATTTTTCTTAGTATATTTTTCCTCATAACATTCACTCCGATCATAAACGATTATTTTCAGAAAACGGAAGACGGCATCGCCTCCTAATATGATGACCGCCGAATACGTTCAATACCGCTCGTCTTCCGTTCTCTTTTCCATGACTAAATGATACCATAACAAGGCATAAAATGCAATAACAGAAACTTGTCAGAATAAAGACAATTTTCGCCAGAAATATTAACATACAGAAAAAAGTATTACATAATTCTGACAAATATGGTGGATTTGTGAAGAAAAACAACATTTCCTTTATTATGCCGGATATTATTCTGCACAATACTGACGAATGATACTTAAAATATCAAAAACAGAATACAATAATTCATTGCTTTTTATAATGCTATATTGTATAATGAACTCAGGGAAAATTTTAGTTTACAGGCTTGTCCGCAGGGTTTACCTCGCACTTTTTGCGGACAAGTCCTGTAGTAATATGAATGGAGGAATCAGCATGAACAACACAAAGAAACGCATTGCTGCTGCTCTGACCGGTATCATAACCGTTTTCGCCGGAGCATCCGGAGCAATGCCTGCAAACGAAAAAGCAGCTACAGCAAATGCCGCAGGAAAGATACTCGCCTTTCCGGGAGCTGTAGGCGGTGGAAAGTACGCTACCGGCGGACGTGGCGGAGAGGTATACCACGTTACAAATCTCAACGACAGCGGAGAAGGTTCTTTCCGTGATGCTGTAAGCAAGTCCGGACGTATCGTAGTATTCGACGTAAGCGGTACTATCGAGCTGAAAAGTGCGGTATCAAGTGCCGGAAACGTCACCATCGCCGGACAGACTGCTCCGGGCGGTTCAGGAATCACACTGAAAAACTACAAAATGGCATTCGGCGGAGACAATATCATCTGCCGCTACATAAGCTCACGACCAGGTCCATATAACGCCACATCTTCCGGAAACGACGCATGGGGCGGTTCAAAGGGAGCAAATTCTATCGTAGACCATTGCTCAATTGGCTGGGCATCTGATGAACAGTGGGGACTCTACTCCAACAACTCATATTATACAGTACAGTATTCAGTCATAGGTCCTGCAAACTCATGGGGAGGTCACGACAAGGGCATACACGGCTTTGCAATAATGATGGGCAACAGCAATCTCACATATGACCACAACCTCATCATACACAACGTATCACGAAACTTCCGAGGAAAAGTTCCGGGAACAGGTGTAGCCGACTTCACTAATAATATCATCTACGACTGGGGTTATCAGACAGCCTACGGTACTATAGGACACCTCAACTACGTGAACAATACTCTCAAAGCCGGAAACTCCACAACAAGCGGCTACAACTGGGTAAACGTTGACAGTACAACTAAGCCGGAGAACTTCAGGATATACTGTTCCGGCAACAGGATGATAAACAAGGACGGTTCAATAAACGGCATAACCTACGATAACTGGAACGGCATCACCGTAAAAAACGGCATAGGAATAACAAAGGACAATCTCAGAACTTCTGCTCCGTTCACTATATCAGACGGCAGTGAGAACCTTTCCTCAACAGTAAAATGTGAGAGTGCAGAAGCTTCATACGATCACGTAATAAGCTTTGCCGGAAACGGTATAGCTCCTGATAAGCGCACAGCCATTGACCAGCAGTGTGCAAACGAGACAAAGACAGGTACAGGACAGTGTTCGGGTACAGCAGCATATAACGGCTCTGTATCAGACCTCAACAAGTACAACATCAAGTGCGGAGTTACCTATAACTACCCTGCTCCGGTACTTACCAAAACCATTACCGATACCGACAACGACGGTATGCCTGACTCATGGGAACTTGACCGAGGACTTGACCCGAATGACGGTTCAGACTATGACGGCGACTACTGCGGACAGGGCTACATGAATATTGAGTATTACATCAATGACCTCACAGCAGGTTCATTCCCTGACGGAACAGTAAAGATATCACCAAAGAGCGATTCCCCATTAGTACCGTCTGTTCCGGCAGTTTCAGCATTTGAAACTATCGAAGCAGAATCATATGCAGACCAAAGCGGTATAAAATCAGAAGACCTTGCATCAGGCGGACAGAACATAGGCTACATCGAAAACGGTGACTGGACAATGTACCGCAAAGTAAACTTTGGCAAGGGTGCAAAAACATTCAAAGCAAGAGTATCCGGAAATGCATCAGGCATAGAATTTTACCTTGACAGCATCAGCGGAACTCCGTCTGCAAAGGTATCATTTGCCGGAACAACAGGTTTCAGCGATTATACGGATATAGAGGTAAATATACCTACTATCACCGGAACTCACAATCTATACCTGAAATTCACAGGCGGTGAAGGCTATCTCATGAACATGGACAGCTTCTCATTCGGAGACACCGCAATACCTCTCGGCGGTGAACTTTTCAAGAATGTTGAAGTAGCATCAGGTGCTAAACCGGACTTATGGAATATAGGAAAAAATGCAGATACCGGTTCTCTCATATATGGTGACAGAGATTTTACTATTGCACAGATACAGTCAAACCTCATAGGCTCTGAGATACTCATGACATCTTGTGATGCAAAGGGAACTTCCGGCGATACAGTAACATTCACAGCCGGAAAAGATATGACACTTCATGTTGCACTTGACAGCAGAGTTGAAAAAGAACCGGCATGGCTTTCTGACTTTACTCTCATGAGAACACTGCTCACATCCTCGAATGATGTAACGTTCAAGGTATATGACAAGCAGGTAAAAAAGGGTGAAACAATAACCCTCGGAAGTAACGGTCAGACATATATGTGCGTGAACTTCTTCGCACTCGCAACAGCAAATGCAGTACCGGAAACCACCACTGCCACAACTACAGAAGCTACAACAACGACAACAACTACTACAACCACCGCCGTACCTGAAAAAATCTCAGGAGACATAAACAATGACGGTACAGTAGGAGTTGCAGACCTCGTGGCACTCAGCAAGCACATTCTCGGCTCAGAACCTCTCAAAGACGAGGACTCGTTCAAAGCCGCAGACCTCATCCCCGACGGAGTAATAGACGTATACGACCTCGTAATGCTCCGCAAGCTTATAACTGAATAACAGACAAAAATACTGCCGGATCAATGTCCGGCAGTATTTGTTTTTACAGGTATTAAATTTTTCATCACTCGTCAGAATTGCCGCCGCTGCCTCTTCTGTCACGGAGATGAGAACTAAGTAACTTGCGTAAGGACACCATATCATAAGCAGTTATTGCATTGTCCTGGTCAAAGTCAGCAAGTTTCCAGTCAGGGAGTTCTTTTTCTGCGCCGAGAAGATAACGTTCTAATAATACGAGGTCAGCCACACCCATTTTATAGTCACGATTAATGTCGCCCATTGGATAAAAAGGCAGTTTATCATACTCATTATCTACAGGTTCAATTACAAACTTCTGACCGTCGCCTCCCCAGTATTCCCACTGGCAGATATTAGCATTATCGTCAAGGTTCATTTCGTATACATCAAGACAGGACTTATAATCAGAGGTCGCAGTCAGGAACGAATAAGTACCATCCTTGTTGCAGATAATCTTGAGAGACCTTTCTTTTTCACTGATAACATCTGAACTGTTGAGATATACGTTAACACCGTTTTCTGCTGAATCCTCTTCTGAACCTAAATAGCAGTTAGTATGCAAGAATGATATATTATAAGTATCGTCCGCTTGATTGTAAACGATATTCCATTTCGTAGGCTCTGACATCTGTTTTATATCACAGTCAAAGCTTGATTCATTGACAGAAGCGATGTACTTTCCGCTGTTGATATTTCTTATAATATAAGCACCGTCAGGCACTTCCGGACGTACCGGAGTTATATTCCATACCTGACAGTCGTATTCGTGGTAAGCGTACTGGTTAACGTTACCGCCGTTTTCCTTAGACCACTCAAAAACATCAAGCGCATCTTTTCCGCCTGAGCATTTTGATAAAATGCCATAGCAGTTTCCGCACTTCACAAGCTTGAAGAGCTGATTGTCAGCGCCGGTATATTTCTGAAGTTCAACATTAGTGCCGTCATCCGCAGTATCAGAAGCTACTGCAACACACATAGTCTCATCACCGAGAGAAGTTATGCGGAAGTAGTCCTTATCAACGGCAGTCAGTCTCCACTGCTGAGCCCATGTCTTATTGAAATCCCACTGTTGGATATTTGTACCGGCATCGAGCTTACCGCTTGGCAGGTCGAGAGAAAGACCGCTGTTTTTGTTTGTGATGTAGTAAGTTGTACCGCTTATGAGGTCAGTACCGCTGAGTTTAACAGACGCACTTGTGTCAAGCAGTTCTTTTCTCTCCTGCACAAGCTGAGCGTCATGGTTCGTATAGTCAGCAATGCCGCCTTTTCTGTCATTTCCGGCAAACTCTGTATTCTTAGCACCCCAGATAGTCTGATTATTGCTTCCGACAGCAGTAAACGACATTACCTTTTTACCCTTTTCATTCATGGCAGCAATGAAATGTCCCTTATATATCTGACCGCCGATAGTGAGAGTAGCTGCGGAAGAAGCCGGATCTTGTTCCCATGAACCTGTTACAGCTCCGGAAATAGTACCGTCAGCATTGAGCTTGATGCTCTGATAATTGATTATCTTGCCGTCGGTGGAGTTGCCGTGGTTGATGTATTCGTAATCGCCAACGATGTCAGCTTCTTCATAGCCTCCGGCAGAAATTTTATCTCCGCTGTACTCAAACGGAGCAACAACAGGCCAGCCGTCCTCATTGAAGTACATTGAATGAACTCTTACCTCATGGTACTCTGAACCGTCGTCGAAACGTGCATGATAAATGAGATACCACTGACCGTCATCGTCTTTGAGCACGGAGTTATGTCCGCAAGCCATGTAAGCCTTATCGAGTGAGCTGAATTTATAGTTGCCCATTACCTTTAAGCCAACGCTGTCAAGGTTTGGATTTGTAGGCAGTACAGCCTGTCTGCCGGCAGGATCAGTAAATGGACCAAGAGGACTTGTTGAGCGGAACACACGCATATTGTAACCGCCGTCAGAGAACAGACCACCGTAAGTCTCCCATAAGTAGTAGTAACCGGTATCAGCATTGTACTCAATGAACGGACCTTCACCTGATTTGCCGTAACCGCCTGATATCTTTGTACCAAAATAGCTGTCCACCATTCTTCCGTCAGCGGTCTGACCTGTTTTCGGGTGGATACACTGACCTGTCTTAGGATCAATTTCCAGAGTAAAGATACCGCCCGACCACGAACCGTAGCACATATACATCTTGCCGTTGGTATCGTAATATATAGTCGGATCAATTGCGTTAGGGAAGAGCTGGTTATTGTAGTTATTCTTATTGAACCAGCTGTTATTGAATGTTACCTGTCCCTGAGCGATAAGCTCGTCAACATTTGTAGAAGTGTATTTGCGGTTGACGTTCTTTGTATTGCTTGTAGCATAGCTGTCGTTGTTGGTGAAGCCTGAGTATATGAGGGTATCTACAAAAGTGTAGGGGCCTTCGATATTCTTTGAAGCAGCATAAGCAATTACCGAGCGCATATATGTAGACGATGTACAGAAGTACATGAGGTAGGCGCCCTTGCTGCCGTCTTTGTTTATATAATCGGCGTCCCAAACAACATCGGGAGCCCATACTGCAAAGCCGCCGACGCAGTCCTCAAGGTTTTCACCTGCCCAGTCAAAGGCTTTTTTCAGATTCTGTGAGAGGTCGCCGAATTCAACATTATTTGTCTTTGCATAGCCGTTCGTAAA
>DEBW01000159.1:0-9978 GCA_002348905.1 Ruminococcus flavefaciens
TTTTAAAGGAGGAATTGTTATGAACAATTTAAAGGATAATGCTCTCAGAGTACACAATAATAGCGAGACATCAGCAAAAAAAGCTAATATCAGCAAAAAAGCTTTGAAGGTAAAAGTCAAAAAAGCTCATGGAGCAAAGGAAAAGTTTGAACTCGAAGACAATTTAAAGCCACAGGAAATAAGAGAAGAATCCAAACCTGTAGAAGAAATCAAGCCACAGGAAGCAAAAGAAGAATTCAAGACACAGGAGACAAAGGAAGCATCCAAGCCGGCAAATCTCATGATACCGTTAGTTGCACAAAAATCCGAGCCTGACAAGAATGCTGATACACCGAAAGAAGTTAAGACTGCTGAGAATTTCATGCCGGAGTTAGTAGCTAAAAAAGCCGACGCTGAAAATACCAACTCTAAAAAGGAATCCAAGCCTGCCGAAAATTTCATGCCAGGACTTTTCGAGGAAAAAGTTCAGACCGAAGAAGAAAGCAAGCCAAAGGAAACTACAAAAGAGCCAAAAGTAGATTTCAGAAGCGAATTCAAAAAAATGGTAGCTGAAAAGAGAAGATCCGCCGACCATATCTTAAATCTCAAAAGCTATACTCCAAATAATCAGACAGAACAGGAAATGTTATTCTCAACATATACCTTAAAGAGAAATGATTCAGCAGACGAAGCTCCGATAATATCCATCGACCAGAATCTATGGAATGTGAACGATGATACTTCTCTTACATCAGACATCGTCTCACTGAACAACGAAATGTCGGACGCTGTTATTTCCGCAGATATGTCAGCAAAGAACGTTAACAAGTCAAATATTCTCAGCTCCATAATCAGTGTTCTTAATATGGAAGTCGGCGAAAGCTTTGAGTACGCAAGAAAAAAGAAGGTATCCTTCGGCTGGAAACGCTGATAGCCTTTTCACAATGAAACCGATATGAAACAAATTGAAACCGCCTGCAACAAGGCGGTTTTTTGCATATTTTCAAAAATCATTCTATGCACTCACGATGAATATTTTATACTAATGGTATATGCAAATATTTTTAAATATCTACAAATCGTATTTTAACATTTAAAGGCATTTCAGAAGATTATATTACACTGCATTTTTGTGCATATCGCCCGGCAAATCGTCAACTTATTTTATTCTTTTAAGAAACATCAAATGTGCTCAAATCAAGTTTTTGTCTATTTTACCATGAATGTCAGTTGTTAAACCAACAAGCACACCAGTAAAAAATAATATACTAATTACACATTTCATTAATAATTATAGTCCAATTCCGCTATAATAAGCCGTCCATCAGTATATATAACGCAGTATATCATAATATGTAATTTTTAAGCTTGATACAACAAATTGTATACACAATATGAATTTTTCGAAAAAACTTTCATTTTCTCTTGACATTTTATACTCAGCGTGATATAATAATAAAAACATCAAGGAACTCTGTTGCAGAGTTGTCAGGAAGTGATTGGAGGAAAGATTATGAAAGCCACTAATTTAAAGCGCCGGCTAAGCGGCTTCACTCTTTTGGAAGTTATCGTTGTTATCGCTATCCTCGGTGTTCTCATGGGTATACTCGTCCCAAGCATCTCTGGTTGGATTGAACACGCCAGAAACGTATCCGATGCTGCTAACGCTAAGGTAATATGCAGTGCTATACAAGTAGAATGTGCGGAAGATCCTGAACGTCTTGAGCTTTATACCCACAATCAGTGGGGTGCAGGCAAAAATGCTGACGGCTCCTACTACGAAGCTGACGACCACGGTTATATCTACGTCTCACATGACGAAGTGCGTGTCAGCAGCTATTCATTAGCCAAAATCCTCGAAGCCAACGGTTACATCAAGAGTGCAGGCAAAAAACAAGGTGAAATACAGCAGTATATCTACAAAGGTGACAATATTGAAGGTATGCGCTGCCGTTCAAACCGCACATGGTACCGTTATCAGATAAACATCGCTATACGTGGAGCTGATAACGTTTACTTCACATATTCCGCAAACTCAAAGAGCGGCGAAAAGAATAACACTTCAGGAATGAGTCTCGGTACAAACAAGCACGACTATACTGCTTCCCGAACATTCGCCACTATGGCAGGCGGTAAAGCTGACGATATAATCTCACTTCCAGAACTGCCCTAAAAAAGCCAACAATCTCATTTTCACCCCCTTTGTTTGCCCTGCCTTCAGGCAGGGCACTTTTTATGTCTGATTTTATTGTTTACACATAATTCATTGACTTTAGAAAGAAAAAATGTTATAATCAACTATAATATAAGATATACGTGCGGAGGTATCATCAATGTTGAAACTCATCATATCATACGACAAGAAAGCACCATAATGAGAAACATCCCGAAGGCATCCGACAGGATGTCTTTATTTAACTGATTTTATCCCCAAAGTATTATCCAGCTTAAATATTTGTTATTATGTAACATTTTTGTGAATATCATCAGCAAAAGCAACATCAAAGTTGACAAAACTTCATTTGCAGTGTAAAATAAAATTATGAATAGTCAACGCCAGACGGCAAATTTCAATGAGGTATAAAAATGTCAGGATCAATCAAGAAAAAGATCGGTCTTTTCACTGTAACTCTACTGTTTATATACGTATTAGTAAGCTTTACTATTTCTTATGGATGTATCAGACTGATCGGACTAAAATATCAGAAGGACGCTGCTGCGTCAGCACTTGATTTCGCTGCTTTGGTAATAAATGCAGACGAAGCTAAAGAAATATACACTACCCGTAACAAAAGCGAAAACTATGACGAGATACAAAAAAAATTGCTCGCATACCAGAACAACAGCAAACTGATAAAAAGAATTTCTCTCGTCAATTTCAGCAATTCTTACGGCAGCTATATTTATGATACCGAAGGTGCAAAGCTCAGCACTAAACTGGAATATGACGACTATACTTCCTCCGTTAAAGCTGAGCTTATAAACGGAAGAAATACCATGAGCAACACCAAAGGCGGAAGGCTTACTGTATACCGCCCTATGCGTACTGTTGACGACAACCTTTGCGGCTTCATAATAGTTGAACTTGACAGACCTTACGAATCGGTCTACTCCCCTCACCTTATCGCATTATTTATTCTTCTCGCCGTTTTCAGTCTGATCTTTGTGGAACTTCTGCTGATATACATGAATATAAAGCTTCTGCGTCCTATAAGACAGATAGCCGATTCCGCTGTCTACCTCTCAGGAGACGATTCAGCTCAGGAAGGCAAAAACGCTTCTATCATCTTCGATACCAAGCGCAACGATGAGATAGGCAGACTGAATACTGCTCTGCAAAAGATATTCTTCGATATGAACAGCGATGCTGAACATCTTTCACAGGCTATCTACGACGCTAATCACGACGGTATGACACAGCATCTCAACAAGCGCTGCTATCACAGCATGGAAGAAAATTTCCGGAACTGCAAGCCGATATGCGTTATATATTTTGACGTAAATAATCTCAAACTCATGAACGACACTCTCGGTCACGAAAGCGGAGACTACGTTATAAAACAGGCTGCTGACTATATCCGTGGTTTTTTAGGCTCAGGCGACTACTGCTTCCGTATGGGCGGAGACGAATTTCTCATCGTCATGACCGAATGTACTTTCAGAAGCATCGACAAAGTTGTTGACAAGCTGACTAAAGACGAACCTTATATCCTCAGCAGGGCCGAAGATTCTATAAAATGCTCTCTTTCATACGGCTTTGCTTACTCAAACAGCGAAAGCACCTATGACGAACTCCTTTCTCAGGCGGAAGAAAATATGTACGCTAAGAAAACTGAGATCAAAAAGAGACTCAATATGCCTGAAAGATGATATTCCACTGCGGAGGTGAAACAATGGAAAAAAAACGTATCAAAAATGCTCCTCCTTTCTCAGATGCACCTATCCTGCTAAAATTTGCTTTTCTTGACCTCATGCTGATACTTGCTATTCTGATAGTATGGGTTGCTATGCTTCGTACTATATCCGTGACACAAAGCGAAAAGTACAGAGAAATGGAAAATACAGTTATAACTGCTGCTGAACAGATAACAAATATGTCTGTTGAGAGCGCCGTTTCCATTGCCAAAACCCTTTATACAAACGACGCTATCTATAACTTTCTTAACACCCGTTACCCTTCTCCTTCTGCATACTATGAAGCATACTACCCTCTACAGAAAAATACCGCACTGAATACCGCTGATACGAATATAGTCAGCGAATGTATAATATATACCGAAAATCCCACGATCCCAAGCGGCGGAAGCTTACAGAATCTCGATTCAGCCCGTGATGAATACTGGTACAAGCGTTTTCAGAGCATGAACAAGCCTACTATTTTATGCATTGATACAGAAAAAAATACCTTCATTCTCGTCAGAAAGCTGGACTATCTCAATCTTGAGACCGGTGAAAGCTATCTTTGCCTATCGCTTAATCCTAATATATTACAGCAGTTTGCGGATAACCTTGGCTTCGACGGTCAGCTTTACATCATGAGCAGCCGCAACCTCCTTTACAGCAGCGACAAGTCCATTGATTCAGTTGACAGTATAATCATAGGCTCTGATTTCTCAGGCAGAACAAGAAACTATTATACTTCCGACATTGAATTTTACTCCTGTGCAAACAAAAAAGGCATAAAAGACTTCTTAGCCGGCAATAAAGACCTGCTGGTATGTCTCGGTATCGTTATCGCTACTATAACATTTGTAAACCACATGATATCATTCAGTATCATAAAGCGTATAAAACCTGCCGTAAACGAGTTCAGAGTCACAGGAAGTATGCTGTCTTTAAGAGATACCAACAACGGCAAGGACGAGGTTGGCAAGCTGCTCGATGTTTGCAGCGATATGTCCGAGCGTATGCTTCTTAAAGGAAGCGAATACCAGATAAGCAGTGATACTCTTGTGCGTAAGGAGTCAGATTATGATGCACTGTTTACAAAGGCTATGCGTATCGACGCTGAACTTGCTATAATGGCTGGTATGCCTGAGATACGTTCAAGTCTGAATGATGAGTACTTCTTCCTCTCGGAAGAAGCCGGACTTATCAAGCAGACTGCCGAAAAATACGGAGCTTCATTCGCCTGTGATGATATGGGAAGCGACTGGAAAGTGCCTGCTTATTCTTTCGCTCTTATCGCTGCGGACGCTTTTGTAAACTTAAAGTGTGAAGCTGTAGGAATATATGTACACGGTCCTAAGGCGGCAGTCGTTTTCATGAGCCGGTATATACCAAATCAGACTGAACTGCTGAAACTCCGTGCTATTTTTGAGGATATCAGCATAAGCAATGAATACACCTTCGACAGAAATTACAGGTACAACCCTTATCTTCGCCTGAGACACTGCATGGGGACAGCAGTAAACCTCGAAATAAGCGAAAAGAACCGGTTCAGACTTGCATTTATTTTAGACAAGTATAATTATAAAGATCAGAAGTGACTTGCACATAGCAAACGTTCTCATTTTTTGCCGTTTACTATAATTTTAAGAAAAGGATGATATTTATGACTGTTAAGAGATCACTCGCAGCAATTTTTGCTCTTTCTATGATTTTCGCATCTGTAAGCTGCGGTAATGATACACCGGAAGCTGACTCCTCAACAGGCAGTCAGGAATCCGAAAGCAAAGACGAAAATAATACTGTCAGACATTTCAGCGGTGTTTATTCTGCCCGACTTCAAACCGTAAGCGAAGGAAATGACATCCAGCAGCTCATCGCTGAAAAAACAGGAGTTATACTCGACCAGCAATTTATCGCCGATCAGGATGATATTGACAAAACATTCAGCGATATGATAATATCTAATAAGTACTCCGATTATATGGCTCCTGACGGCGAAAATGCTCAGAAGCTCATAAAAGAAGGCGCTTTCATCCCTCTCGACAACTACTGGGACGACTATCCAAACATCAAGAACCTCTATACCGAGAAAGAGTGGAACAGAGTCCGTTCAAATTCAAGTGACGGTCATATCTACTACATACCGCTTTTCTCAGCCGTAAACATCAAGGAGACCAAACCGACTTACAGCGGTGAAGCTTTCTGGATACAGACAAAGGTACTTGAATGGGACAACTACCCTGAGCTTAAAACCCTCGATGATTATTTCGACCTTATCGAAAGATACATGGAGGCTAATCCGGTAAACGAGGACGGCGAAAAGTATTATGGCTATGAGATAGAGGCAAATGATGCATGGTTCTTTGCTCTTGATAATCCGCCGATGTTCCTTGACGGATATCCGAATGACGGATGCTGCAAAGTCGATACTCAAAAACTTGAAGCTATCGACTACAACTTATCTCCGACTGCTGAAAAATGGTTCAGAAAGCTTAACGAGGAATATCAGAAAGGCATTATCGACTCTGAATGCTTCCTTATGAACTCCGACCATTATTACTCCAAGATAGCCTCAGGACGAGTGCTCGGAATGGTAGATCAGGCATGGAATTTCAACAGCGCCGCAAAAGGACTTCCGGACGAATGTACCTATATACCTTTCGGTCTTACCATAGACGAGGATATAACTGAGCATTACCGTGACCAGACCGCTTTCAACGATTCTACCGGCGTTGGCATATCAATAAGCTGTGACGATCCCGAAGCAGCTATGAAATTCCTGAGCGACCTCCTTGAACCTGAGATACACAATCTCCGCTTCTGGGGAATCGAAGGCGAGGATTATACCGTTGACAGCAAAGGTATATTCCAACAGTCTGACCAGCAGTTTGAAAACTGCAATAATGCCGAATACAAGCTCTCGCATTTCTGCATATATGACTATATGCCTCAGATACAGGGCATGGCTCCTGACGGCATAAACGCTTATACACCGTCAAATCAGCCGAATATTTTCTACGACCACCTCTCAGAAGATGTCAGAAAATGCTTCAAGGCATATGGAGTACAGACGTTTTCAGAAATGCTCAACGAACCACAGGAAAATCCTGACTGGTATCCTATGTGGTCGTTCAGCAATGCCGTTACAGACGAAACTGACTACGGCAAGGTTATGAAGCAAATGGATACAGCCAAGCATCAGTACCTTCCTCTCGTAGTTATGAGCGAGGACTTTGACAGCGCATGGGAAACTTATAAAGAAGAATACGGCAAGATAAATACTCAGCTTTTCTTTGACGAGCTTACTGCCGAAATACACAGAAGGTGTGAAGAATATTGAAGATAGGATTTATCGGAGCCGGCAAAGTCGGCTTCTCACTCGGAAAATATCTCGCTGTTAACGGCGAAGATGTAACAGGATACTACAGCCGCACTGAAAAGTCTGCGGAGGAAGCTGCTGAATTTACCGGCACACGTTCATTCTCATCACTGGATGAACTTGTAAAAAGCTGTGATACGCTGATCATAACTGCTCCCGACGGAGCTATATGCAGCGTGAGCTATGAGCTGGCTGATACTGATATTGCCGGCAAAACTGTATGTCATTGCAGCGGTTCACTCTCAGCAGCGGAAGCTCTGAAAGGTCTTGACGGCAAAAATGTAAGACGGTGTTCAATGCATCCGCTCTTCCCTGTAAGCAGCCGGTACGAATCATATAAGGAGCTGAAAAATGCTTTCTTCTGCATCGAAGGCGACACTTCATGCGCTGAGGAATGGGATGCTTTATTCAGACGGCTCGGAAATCCGACAAGAATGATATCTCCGGACATAAAAAAGAAGTATCACGCTGCCTGCTCCTATGCAAGCAATCTTGTCTGCGGACTTATGGCTGAAAGCGTTGACCTGCTTGAAGAATGCGGATTCAGCCAAGAAGAAGCTCTGACCGCTCTAAGACCTCTCGCAATGAGCAATATCGAGCGCATTTTTCAGGTCGGAGCTGTAAATGCTCTGACAGGTCCGGCTGAAAGAAACGATACCGGAACTGTACAGAAGCATATCCAGTGTATGCCCGACGATACAAGCCGTGAAATGTACAAAGCAGTAACACGCAAACTCACTGAAATGTCTCAGGTGCGCCACCCCGATGCTGACTACTCAGAAATGAACGAAATGCTGAAATAGTATCAACTGCCGGATGCTTTCCGGCAGTTATATTTATAATATAATTTAATTTTGTAATATCTTATTAAGTATTAATAGTTATTAATATATATATATTCTCTTGCTTTTTTAAACCATTTATGATATAATACTTACATAGTATTGTTTTTTTATATATCACATAAAGGAGGTATATGGATATGTCTAAAGATGAAAGATTTCACGTTCTATTTGAAAGTATGATAGATGATATGGCAAATATTGACAACTTCGATAAAGAACACTTTGTCCATATACTCGTAGAAATGTGTGAACTTTTCAGCCTTTCTAAAGGCGTTACAGAATACTACATCAATACTATACACGAAAAAAACGGCGACGGCGAAATTTTTGTTGACTACGATAACGGCAAAGGCGATGTCCCTGTAATAAGCAAGCGTATAGTCACAAAGTCACAGTCCGTCATCAAGGGTACTCTGTATATGTCGAAAGAAGATGTTCCCCTTTCTGATGAGGACTATTCAAAAATCGAACTTATACTGCGTGCTATTATGAGCTTCGTAAGCCGCAACAGATTGCAGAATGAAGTTGAAAAGCTCGGCTTCTATGACGAAGTAGGCTATCCGAATCTCCACTCATTCTACAGATGTATCGAACAGATAAACAACAAAAGCGATATATGCGATCATACCGCAGTACATTATAATCTCCGCCATTTTTCAGTCATCAATCAGGAAATAGGAAGAGCCGGCGGAGATGCTGTCATGAAAAGCCACTTTGACCTTATACAGGAAACTATCGGCGATAACGGTATAGTATGCCGTGTCGGAGGAGATAATTTCGTTGCAATATTCAAGAAAGATGTCTCTGATAACGTTCTTGGGATATTAAAAGACACAAAGATAAGCTGCAAGTATAACCAGGATAAGCGTATATCAGTCTCTGCAAGCGTTGGAGTATTTGAGATACCTGAGAATTATGTGCTTGAACGTCCGACTGACATAATGGAAAAAGTTAACGCTGCGTCCATTATCGCAAGACAGAAAACCAGCGGACAGATAGTATACTACGACCAGAAAATGATAGCTATGAAAGAACACGCTGTCAAAGTACAGAGAAGGTTTCCAAAGGCTCTCGAAAACAGAGAGTTCAAGGTATTCTATCAGCCAAAGGTAAACATCCTCAACGGCGAGATTGTCGGTGCAGAGGCTCTTTGCCGATGGTTTCACAACGGCAAAATAGTTCCTCCGGGAGAATTTATACCCGTACTCGAACAGAATACCGACATCTGCCTGCTTGACTTCTATATGCTCGAAATAGTCTGCGAGGACATCCGCCGCTGGCTTGATACAGGAAACCGTGGAATAAGGATATCCGTAAACCTGTCACGCAAACACTTCGTTGACGCTGACCTGCTTGAGCATATCATGCATATCGTTGATTCACACAATGTACCGCATAATTTAATAGAGATCGAACTTACCGAGACCACAACAGACGTTGAATTTCTCGACCTTAAACGCATTGCTGCCGGATTGCAGAAAGAGGGAATATACACCTCTGTTGACGATTTCGGCGTTGGCTATTCCTCGCTCAATCTTATACGTGAGATACCGTGGAACGTATTGAAAATCGACCGCTGTTTCCTACCGTCAGACGATGATCCGGCTAACAGCGTTACAAGTCTTATGTACAAGCACGTTATATCTATGGCTCAGGATATCGGTCTTGAATGTATAACCGAGGGAGTGGAAACTATCAAGCAGGTAAATATCCTCCGTGAGAATAACTGCCACATCGCTCAGGGTTATTTCTTCGACCGTCCGCTTCCGGTGGAAGAATTTGAAAAGAGACTTGAACAGCGGTTCTATAATATTGAAGGCTCATAGATAATAAAACTCCGTTTTGTTTTTTGAAAATTATTGAAAAAGTTATAAATTCACGTTG
>DEBW01000159.1:10180-13645 GCA_002348905.1 Ruminococcus flavefaciens
CAAGCTGCCCCCTGCACCCCAGCAATTCTATTTTTCGTCTGACATTACATCAAATCAAGTCCTGTTCTCGTCATATTCCTCCAATCTATAACAGGTTATAACATAAAATAATGTCATACTTCACCAAAGTTACGGTATATAGGCAAATTTTAACAGAACTATCACAATTGCATATTACAATATGCTTGTATCTTATCCGCCCTGCGGAAAGGTAACATCTTTTAAGGAGAAAATTGAATATGAAAAACAGTGTTTCAACTCTTCTCAAGCAGAAGCAATCAGGTGACAAGATCACGATGCTTACTGCTTACGACTACACTACTGCAAAGATCATTGACGAGTGCGGTGTAAACGCAATACTCATCGGTGATTCGCTCGGCATGGTAATGCTCGGCTACGAGAATACTCTCCCTGTGACTATGGAGGATATGATACATCATACCGCCGCAGTCTCAAAAGGCGCAGAGAACGCTTTCATCGTTGCTGATATGCCTTTCATGTCCTATCAGGTAAGCGTTGAGGAAGCCGTTATCAATGCCGGCAGACTCATCAAGGAAGGCGGCGCTAATGCCGTAAAGCTTGAAGGCGGTGCAGAGGTCTGCCAGCAGATCAGAGCTATCGTCAATGCCTCTATACCTGTCGTTGCACATCTTGGTCTTACTCCGCAGTCCGTCAACGTTTTCGGCGGTTTCAAAGTTCAGGGCAAAAGCCTCGACAACGCAAGAAAGCTCATTGACGACGCTATGAAGATACAGGAAGCAGGTGCCTGTGCAGTCGTACTTGAGGGTATCCCCGCTAAACTCGCAGATATCATCACTAAGAAACTGTTCATACCTACTATCGGTATCGGTGCTGGTAACGGCTGTGACGGTCAGGTGCTCGTATATCAGGATATGCTCGGACTTACTACCGGTCATACCGCTAAATTCGTAAAGCGCTTTGCCGAAGTCGGTCAGCTCATGCGTCAGGGTATCGCTGACTATATCAGCGAAACTAAGGAAGGTACTTTCCCTGCCGAAGAACACACCTACGCTATAGAAGATGATGTTATAAACGAGCTTATCAAGGAGGATATGTAATTATGAGAGTTGTTAAAACTATAGATGAAGTACGCCAGCAGGTCAGGGAATGGAGAGCACAGGGACTTACAGTAGGTCTTGTACCAACTATGGGATATCTCCACGAAGGTCACGCAAGCCTTATCGAAGCTTCTCACCGTGACAACGACAGAACAGTTGTATCTGATTTCGTTAACCCTATGCAGTTCGGTCCTACAGAGGACCTCGAAAGCTATCCGAGAGATATCGAACATGACGCTCAGCTCGTTGAAGCTCACGGCGGTGATATTATATTCCACCCTGAGTCGTCAGAAATGTACCATGAGGGATTCTCCTCTTTCGTTGATATGACAGTTCTCACTCAGGAGCTTTGCGGTCTCAGCAGACCTGTTCATTTCAGAGGCGTATGCACAGTTGTGTCAAAGCTTTTCAATATCGTTAAGCCTGACCGTGCTTATTTCGGCAAAAAAGACGCTCAGCAGCTCGCTGTTATCCGTCACATGGTCGATGACCTCAATATGGACATCGAGATAATCGGCTGTCCTATAATCCGTGAATCTGACGGACTTGCTAAAAGTTCACGCAATACATACCTCAGCGCTGACGAGAGAAAGGCTGCTCTTGTACTCTCAAAGGCTGTATTCAAGGGTATGGATATGGTCAGAAACGGAGAGAAGGACTGCTCTGTTATTATCGGCGAAATGAAAAAACTCATTGAAGCTGAACCACTCGCAAAGATAGACTACGTCAAGATAGTTGACTGCGCTACTATGCAGCAGATACCGGCTCTTGACCGTCCGGCACTCTGCGCTATGGCAGTATACATCGGCAAAACACGTCTTATCGACAACTTCTTCACTGAAGACGTTTAAGGAGGAGCTTCGATGCAGATATCAATGCTGAAAAGTAAAATACACCGTGCTGTTGTTACACAGGCTGAACTCAACTACGTCGGCAGCGTTACTATAGACGAAGACCTTATGGATGCTTCCGGACTTTACGAGTACGAGAGAGTACACATCGTTAACGTAAACAGTGGCAGCCGCATAGAAACTTACGTTATCGCCGGAGAACGTGGCAGCGGAGTTATATGCCTCAACGGCGCTGCGGCTCGTTCCGGTCAGAAAGGTGACCTTGTTATAATAATGTCCTATGCTGATATGACTCCGGAGGAGATAAAAACTCACCGTCCTAAGGTAGTATTCGTAGGCGACAAAAACGAGATAGTACGTGTTGCAGATTACGAAAAGCACGGCGAACTCGGCTGATAAAGAATTTATGCCATAATATTTCTGATTTTTTCAGAGATATTATGGCATTTTTATTGACAAGCTGTTAATATTATTCTATAATATAGGAGAAGATATATATTTAAGTTACAAAACTTGGTATATTTTCAAACACAAAAAGGGAAAATTTATAAGGCATTTCACACGTTAGGAGGATATTCAATGCAAAAATCTTTGATCATAGCTATTGCAGCTTTGGCTATTACACCAATGCTGATAGGCTGTGAAACAAAACAGGCTGAAGGTATTGAAAAAATCGAACCAACTTCAGCAACTTCCGAGGAAACTGAAACAACTTCTTATGTCGACCCGACTCAGGCTTCTATCGAAGCAAGTCAAGCCGAAGAAAGACTGGTAATCAATACCGCTGTATTTGATAAGTTTAAGGAAATAGGCACAAGCGATTCATATGAATCTCTGACAAAAGAGCAGAAAAAAGAGTATATCACTCCGGTGTTTGAAGATTTCATAGCTAAGGGATACATAACCGAATACTCTTTTAATATGGATACATATCCTGCTGTTGTTAATTTCACATTCTCATACGGTGTTGAAAGTTCATTCCAGCTCGAATGATAACATTATGTGGAAAGAAAACGACGCACATATATACATTCACAGGCACAGCATTATCTTGAAGCAAACAAAAATGCTGTTGATAAATGGGTAAACGAATTAAAAAACGGGAACTAAAGGCTATATCAAATTTCAAATAATTACAAGAACGGGCGCACGATCAATTGTGCGCCCGCCTTTTTTTATTTCTTATCGTCTTTATTGCCGTATTTAAGCTTTATTATCTTATAAATGAATATCATAAGAGATATCGCAAATATCACAAAAGCTCCGGCAATAATAGCAACGATCACTACAACGCCTGATGCTCCTGCTTTTGCGTGGGTATCATCATCGTCATTGTTGCTGCTCTTGTCACGTTTCGCCTTAGTGGTGGAATCGGACTCTTTCTTTGCATTGTCCTTTTTCTCGTCGTCATCATCGTAGGTCTGCTTCTCGTTTGACTCTCCGTCACCGCCGTTATTGCTGATACCGGCTGAACGTCCTGTCTCCCCTACTACGATACCGCCGTTTTCCTCTGCAAGGAAGCCTGCTACCCATGC
>DEBW01000159.1:13676-21728 GCA_002348905.1 Ruminococcus flavefaciens
AGTGAAGCGTTCCAGTTGATAGTACACTCATTTACGCACCATGCTTCGATATGGTCAAGGTAGCACTTCTGCGGAGCTATCTGTCCTTTCTTCCAGCCGCTTCCCTGTACCCACGGGTCCTGCATACCTGAATTAGGACCTCCAGCCATTACTCCGCACGGAGCTTTCGGGAAAGTATCGTCGATAAGCCATGACCAGTAACGGTGATGCGGATATTCTGTAGTATGTGTGCCGTAGCCTGTAACATAGGAGTAGTCCATTGCATTACGTCCGAGGATATAGTCCATACCGCCGATAACGCCGTTCATATACTTTTCGTCATCTGTAAGGAGATACGCAAACGCCATTACTATAGAGTTATCTGTAACAAATGAGTTGCTTCCCCATACATAGCCTTCATCGCTGTCGTTATAGGCAAGCTTGCTTGCTGCATACGGTACTCCGTAACCCTGAGACTTTTCAAGTTCAAGGAAGTGGTCAGCAGCCTTTGTAACAGCACTGTTGATTGTCTCAACATCGCCCTTGTCGAATGCGTTTGGACTGAGAGCCGCACTGAGAGTACCAAGTCCGGCTGTATTTCCCCAGTCGAAACTGCCGGCAGTATCTACGCTTTCTCCGCCGCCGAGTGAAGTAGGCACATCAAGGAAGAATTTATTCTCCTGTATATCATCATAGTAGTCCTCATCGCCGGTAGTAATGAAAAGCTCTGTAGCTGCCCAGCAAAATTCGTCCTCAACGTCAGTATCGCCGTAAGCTCCGCCGCCTATGGATTCATTGAGAGGAGCGAACATATCAGGATGCTTTTTTGCTGCTGCGTAGCACTTTTCAGCCGCTTCAAGACACTTGTCTGCAAATTTGTCGTCTATGCCCTTCCATAGTCTTGCTGACTGAGCTGCACAGGCTGCAAGATTTAATGTTGCGGCAGTCGTAGGAGGCTTGACGATACGCTTCATGTCATCGTCCGCCGGAGCAATACCGAGAGCAGTCCACTTTTCATCGTGAGCCTTATGATATGCCATATCCTTGTATTCGCCGCTGTCAACTATCATGCTGAACATCCAGTCCATTTCCCAGCGAGCTTCATCGAGAAGGTCAGGATAGCCGTTGGTATTCTCAGGAAGATTCATAGTACCGTCAGCATATTTATCCTCAAAGCCATACTTTAAAGCAGTTTCATACTGATTCTGTAACATCCAGAGAGAGAATCCGCCGTTTACGACGTATTTTCCGTGGTCGCCTGCATCGTACCAGCCGCCTGTAACGTCGATACTTCCGCTGCTGCCGGAATATCCCCATGTCTGCTCTATCTCAGCCATATCCTTAGGATGACCTGCGGCACGGGCAAGGGAGCTTGCATCTCCGGAAGTTATGAGCGAAGATTCTATCTCGATACCGCTTCTGTTCTGATAGAAATAATTCAGCGCATCGTAGAGCATACTTGAATACTTTTCGCTTCCGACTTCAAAATCACGGCTGACTGCTCCGTTTGAGGCTTCGATATGATATACGCCGTCCTCGTCAAGGTCTGAGAAGTCGATAGTATGCACAACATCGTCAGAATCCTTATCGTAGCCGAAGTATTCGCTCTTTCCGGAGTATACGCTCTTTCCGTCGCTGTCTATAACTTCAAAGTCAACGCTTTTCTTGTCAGAGCAGAGAAGCGTTGCTTTTTTTGCATGGTCTTTGAAATAGCCCACCTGATTTGTGAGTATATCAGCTCTCTGCCATTTTTCAGGCTGCTGATAGTCGTTTTCATCGCTGGTAAGGTCTGTAAGCGACATATTGTCAAAGGTTATGACTGTTCCTGCCGGAAAACATCCTCCGGGAGTATACTGTCCGTCGCCTCCGAGGTGGAATGACCACTCTGCAACGTCCATAGACTGCGAAGTTGTAAATGTAAGTTCAACTTTCTTAGTCTCGTTTGCACTTATCTGTATAGGCTCCCAGTTATTGTTGAAGTCGCCGTCATTTGTGGACATATTATGCCACAGCTCAACATCTCCGTCAAGGTTGCCTATCTTTGTGTAGTATTTACCGCTGTTTGAAGCCTTTATCTCATAGCTTACCTTATACTGGTGTCCTGCAACTATCTTCAGTCCTCTGTGACGGAACTGGCAGTCCCAGCGGTCTTCACCGCCCTGAGAAGCTCCGCCCGGATTTATGATAGTTATTTTGTATACTCCGTTGTCTATCTCGAAGTCCATTTCTCCCGGAGCAGATTCACATATATGCCACGGAAGACCTACTCCCTCGTCAAAGTCGGTCTGTCCGAGCTGCTGACCTGCATCTGCTGTCAGCGGTGACAGTACAGCCGGAGCGGTGCTTCCTACCGCTATAACTGCTGCCATAAGCCCTGAAACCGCTTTTCCTATAAGCTTGTTCCTCATTTTTTAACCTCCAAAATAAAATTTCCCTGTGCAATATAGTCTTGTATAATCATACACCATATACTTTAATACATTTCGTGCCAAAAGTAAATATCAACCGAAAAAAGTTTACATTTTCAAAGTACGATTTTACATATCAAAGTATTTTATAATGCATAGATTATTATTTTTGTGCAAATTACTGCGAAATAACGTTAACTTACCTGATATCATGCATACTTGTACAAGCAAGTGAATATAATTCATCAAAGCATTTTTCAAGGAGGTCAATTTATGGAATTAAGGATCAACAGGGAAACCGTACCGGCTGCGGATATCATCTACAGCGGAGTACAGGAGCAAAGTGTGGAGCTTGACTATATACTCCCCGACTACTACCCCGACATTTTCAGACTTGTACGCTGTGAAGTCGTACCGGTAATAACCGAATGGTCGCTCAGCGGAAATAAGCTAAGCTACGGACTGCGCTGTGATATCCGCCTGCTGTACTGCGGAGAAAACGGCTCTGTACTTCAATGCGTGTCACAGCGTCAGAATTTCTCAAAAACTGCCGAACTCAGCCGTACTGCCGAAAATCCTGATATAGCTATAACTGCCAAGACCGACCACATAAACTTCCGTGCAGTAAACAAGCGCCGTCTTGATGTAAGAGGAGCAGTCTCAGTAAAAATAAACGTTACCGGAGAAAAACAACAGGAGATAATAAGTGACGCTTACGGTATGAATATACAGCTAAAAAAAGCTCATGTACGCTTTGCATCAGACCGTCTGAGCGCAGAAAAAACTGTACAGCTTTCGGAAGAAACACAGATATCAGAATCTCAGCCGGCTGTATCGTCAGTGATATATGTCAACTGTACCGCCGGTGACTGCGAGAAGAAGATAATATCAGGAAAACTCCTCGCAAAAGGCGAGCTAAAAACAAACATACTCTACTCAGGCGAAAACGGTCAGCTCGAACCTATGCTGTTTACCCTGCCTTTCAGTCAGATACTCGACATTGACGGCATCGACGAGAATTACGATACTATCGTAAAAGCCGAGGTCATAAGCTGCGATATAACACCTTCTGCCGGTAAGGACGGCGAAAACCGCCTGCTGAAATGTGAACCGGAAATACGCATAAGCTGCAAAGCTGTAAAAACTTCGGATGTTCTTGCTGCTGTTGACGCTTATTCAACAGTGTACCCGTGTGATGTTGAATACTCAGCCATACAGGTACAGCAGCAGCCGGCTGTCTACAGCGAAAGCTTCAGACATACTGCAAAACTTTCCGAAGGAAGCGATCTTCCGGCTGAGGTATACTCTGTATGGTGTACTCCGAGAAATATCAACACACGTATCAGCGATGACAGGCGCTCAGTGATAATCGCCGGTATGCTGACATATTCTATGGCTGCAAAAGACCAGTCCGGCATGATGATAATGCCTGACCGTGATGAAACTTTCGAGGAGCAGATAGAAATAGGCAGCGATCTCGCAGGAGCATCTGTTTCGGCTGAACTTCTGTCTCCTACAGTCTCCTATAATATATCTTCCGAAGGCGTACTCACTGCAAAGGCTGATATACCGGTAAAAATAAACGCTTCAAGTGCTGCTGACATACGTGCGGTAACGTCGATAAGCGTTAACGACTCAGTTAAGAAAAAACGTGACGGAGACTATGCTATAAAGCTGTACTTCGGAGTTGAAAACGAGGATGTATGGGACATCGCCAAACGCTACAGCACTGATGCTTCCGCTATCATGGAGGAAAACGACCTCACCTCAGAAAAACTTGAAAGCGGCGGTATGCTGCTGATACCTATAAAAGAATAATTCAACTTTAAAGGAGTATTGTATGGAAAAAGATATTTATAACAGTATCGCCGAGCGTACCGGCGGTGATATCTACATCGGAGTTGTCGGTCCGGTAAGAACAGGTAAGTCAACTTTTATCAAGCGATTTATGGAGTCACTGGTCATACCTAATATAAAAAGTGAATTTATGCGTGAACGTGCTCTCGATGAGCTTCCGCAGTCTGCTGCCGGAAAGACTATAATGACTACCGAGCCTAAATTCATACCAGAAGAAGCAGTTGAAGTAAGTCTCGGTGACGGAGCTGTTTTCAACGTAAGACTTATCGACTGCGTGGGATATATCGTGCCAAGCTCTATCGGCTATATTGAAAATGAACAGCCACGAATGGTCATGACTTCATGGTTCGATGAGGAGATACCTTTCAATATGGCTGCTGAGATAGGTACACAGAAGGTCATTACTGACCATTCCACCATAGGTCTTGTAGTTACAACTGACGGCTCTATATCGGACATTCCACGAAATGAATATGAGGAGTGCGAGGAACGTGTAATAAACGAACTTAAAGCTCTCGGAAAGCCGTTCATCGTTGTACTGAATACCGTTGATCCAAAGTCAGCCGAGGCAAAGGCTCTTGCTGCCGAACTCTCAGACAAATACGACTCAAAGGTAATACCCGTAAACTGTCTTGATCTCGATGAAGGCGATATACGTGAAATAATCAGGGAGATACTCTATTCTTTCCCAGTGAAAGAGATAAATATACGTACTTCTCGCTGGATAAACTCACTTGAAAAAGGGCACTGGCTGAAAAACGAGATTCTTGGCTGTATACGTGAAGCTGCGAAAGATGTAAAACTGGTGAGAGAAGCTGCTGAGGCTGCGAAAGTCATTGCCGACTGTCCGCATATCATAAGCGCATCTGCAACTTCTATCGACCTCGGAAAAGGCTCTGTGACCATTACCGCCGAACTTGACAGCAGCCTTTTCTATAAAATTCTCGGAGAAGCTACCGGTATAGACATAGAAAGCGAAAGCGATCTCATGCCTCTGCTCATGGAGCTTAACACTATACGTAGAAAATATGACAGGATCGCTCCGGCACTTGAAGAAGTTGAAGCCACCGGATACGGCATAGTCATGCCGGAACTTGAAGAAATGTCGCTGGAAGAGCCTAAGATAATAAAACAGGGCGGAAAATACGGCGTTAAGCTAAAAGCATCAGCTCCTTCCATACATATGATGAAGGCTAATATCAACACCACTATATCCCCTATCGTAGGCACTGAAAGACAGTCTCAGGAGCTTGTTATGTATCTGCTCGACGGCTTCGACGATGATCCTACAAAAATATGGGAGAGCAATATTTTCGGAAAGTCTCTCCATGAACTTGTCAACGAGGGACTTCACAATAAACTCTACAAAATGCCGGTCGATGCAAGGATGAAATTGCAGGAAACTCTTGAACGTGTCATAAACGACGGCTGTTCGGGACTTATATGCTTTATTCTTTAAATTAAGCTGAATAACGGGCTGTCGGGGATGACAGCCCCTAAAATTTTACTGCTCTATGCAAGTCGTTGCGGAACGCCAAGGGCGGCGTTCCCTACAAATCAATATTTCTAATCAACAAAATTGAATCCTATGAAATGCCATGACTTTTTGTTGACAATTCTGCAATATCGTGTTATAATTTTTTACACAAATAAGAACTGCAACAGAAAGGAATTCTATATAATGAAAAAGGCAGTCACATTACTTTTAAGTCTTGCAATGATCTTATCACTTACCGCCTGCGGAGACAAGCAGGAAAGCTCATCGCAGACAGACAACAGCATAAGCACCGAAAGCAGTAATTCCGAAACTATACAGCCTCAGACAATATCTCCCACAAAGCTCACAAATAAAATGACCGAGTGTGAGCTTGCAACTGTGTCAAAACACGCTCTCACCCTGCTGGACGAGCCAAAAGAGCTGAACTCCGATCCTAACGCCAATCACAAGGTCAGCATCGAGTTCCAGACGATAGACATCGAAGAATGGCGCTCCAATCTTGAGGAAAACCGCAATGAGCTGACAGACGACGAATATAATGAAGCAATTAAACGGATACAAAAGGCTGAGGAAACGGGTGAGGGCTTGCGTTATCCGCTCCCTCCGCTTGTGGACGGGTATATCATTGCGAATTCAATTCCTTCCGCAGATGAATTTGATGACGGCGGTTCATACAAGTTTACTACTTCTGCGATAAATGAAAACGGCGAAAATGAGGTCAAGGACTTTTCCTTTGCTTCGTTTGATGAGTATCTTGACTTCATCAGAGAACAAGATGCCCTGCGAGGCTATCCCGATGAAATGACAGACATTGATGTCCTCTATGTACAGCTTGCGTATGATGCGCTGTGCTCTGGCAATTATGAGGAGATTCCAGCTGGCTCGGTTGACAGGAATGACCACTCATTGTACCTCTGGAGTTATTTTAACAATCACAGAAGTGACTGGGAGTACGACCGTGAAGCCGTAGAGGAGATAAAGGATTCTGTTGACGAGATAGACATTTACGATGAAGAGCTCCAAAAGACGTTCACCGTCCATGTTACGCTTCCGCCCGATTACGACAAAGACAAGACCTATCCCGTTTTCTTCCTGACGGACGGCATATGGCGTTTCGGCAACCGTCCTGAGCTTAGGAAATGCATGGAGAACGGCGAGGCTGCTCCAGTTATCCTTGTCAGCCTTTACTACAGCTACGATGTCACCGATCCCGACGGAGAGATGCGCTATGAGGACCTTGTTATAAACCGTGACCAACTGCTGGATTTTATAACCGATAACCTCATGCCCTATCTCTGCGAGAACTATAACATCGACTGCGGAAATTCCACCCTTTACGGTCATTCGGACGGCGGTGTATTCACACACAATGCACTTTTCAACTCGGATAAGTACGAGAATCAGCCGTTTGGTCACTATATCATCGGCAGTCCTGCATTATGGGGATTGCGTCATTATAATCAGTATCTTGGTATCAGCGATGATAATATACTGAATAATTACGGCTATTTCGACAGAAACGAAAAGCTGAACAAGACTGTGTTCCTCTGTGCAGGTTCGCAGGAAGATCCCGATTATGCCGACAATTATCGTGAGGGTGACAATACAACACTTGAGGGTGTTGCAAAGCTTAAAGACCGTCTGGAGGCTCACGATGCAGACCTGACATACAAACTATATGACTCACATCATTACCAGTACATTCCTGAAATGCTTGTTGAATACCTTAAACAAACATATCCTAACAATTGAAGATAAAAAAACAATGCCCCGAAATTTCGGGGCATAATTTATTTATACTCTCAGTCCTCATAAACGACCGCTGCAACGGTTATATTATCGTCGCAGCCTCTTGTAAGGGCAGCTTTTACCAGCATTGAAAGTCTGACCGGAAGTCCTTTCGGCAAGTCCATTATCTCCTGTATATCATAGCCGGTAAGGCTGTCGGAAAGTCCGTCGCTGCAAAGGAGCAGCACATCTCCGTACTCCATATTATCTTCAAGGTAGGAAATATCAACAGTCGGATCATTTTTCAGATTTCCGAGTGCAGGAAAGATAACGTTCTTATGTACGTGATTTTTGCGTTCTTCCTGAGTTATCGCACCTTCATCGAGGAGAAGCTGCATAAATGACTGGTCACGGGAAAGCTGCCGTATCTCTCCGGCACGGAAGCGGTAAAGTCTCGAATCTCCAACATTAAAGGCGAGAGTTCTGCCGTTTTCGCCTATTGCGATACCGCAGAGTGTGGTCTGCATATTCCGGCTTTCGGTATCTTCCTTGCTGTACTCCGAGAGACGGCGGTGGATATCC
>DEBW01000159.1:21797-29718 GCA_002348905.1 Ruminococcus flavefaciens
GTCAGTCAAGTCCTTAACCATATCAAGACACATACGTGATGCAAGTTCTCCTGCATTTTCACCCGAAACGCCGTCAGATACAGCCATAACAAAAGGCGGAGCTATATGTTTTTCGGCATTGCCATCAGTAAGCACCTCTCCGCCTACGAGCAGTGCATCCTCATTATGCGGCATAATGCCTTTGTCTGTTATTCCGCAGCAGTAATACATTTCTGACCTCTTATACTATACCATAGAATCTTTTGCCGTTGGCGCAGGTGATATCAAGTATTTCCTGTACGCCAACGCCTTTTATTTCGGCAGCTTTTTCAGCAGTATATGCTATCATTGAGCTGTCGCATCTCTGACCTCTGAAAGGCACGGGAGCCATATACGGACAGTCAGTTTCAAGCAGAAGCCTGTCAAGCGGTACTTCCGCAAGAGCTTTCAGTGCCTTTTTAGCATTTTTAAAGGTAAGAACTCCGGTAAAACCGATGTACATACCAAGTTTTATTACCTCTTTTGCAGTCTCAGCCGAACCGCTGAAACAGTGTACAACGCCATTCGGACGGTGCTTTTTGAGTATATTCAAAGTATCCTCAGAAGCATCACGGCTGTGGACTATTATTGGCAGGTCAAGCTCTTTTGCAAGGACTATCTGCTCCTCAAAGAGCTTTATCTGCTTTTCACGGTCGTAGCCTTCGTAGTGATAATCAAGACCTATCTCCCCTATTGCCATGACTTTTTCGTTTGATACGACAGTATTTCTCACGATATCGAGATAGTCGGCAGGATTTGTGTCAACGCTTTCAGGGTGAACTCCGGATGCTGCATAGATGTAGTCATATTCAGCCGCAAGAGCAGCATTTTCGGCTGTATCCTCAACCGACGATGAAGCCAGCATGACATATTTTACGCCTTTTTCCGGCAGCTCAGCAAGAACCTTTTCTCTGTCATCATCAAAAGCGTGGTCAGCGTAGTGAGCGTGAGTATCGAAGATATTTTGCATATTACTCGTATCTCTCCTTGTAGAAACGGTCTTTGAAATCATTTATGAAAGCGGAATTAGGGATAAAGTCTTCCTCAGCGTTTTCACCGTCCATGATGAAGAATGAAGCGATAGAATTTCCTCTTTCAAGCATATTCTTTATAGCGACCTTGTGTTTTTTATAGTCAACAGCTGTAATATTGGTATCTGTTGATTTTGTCATATTTATAATAGTATTGAAGTTTGAATCGAAGCTGTCAGCGATACGCACACCGTCAGCCTGATTTACCATATCAGATATTACTGAGCCTGCTGTATACGCTCTCTGTATCTCTCCGCCGCTGAACATAGCGTAGGTAATGAGCCTGTCTATCTGCTCAGCGTTGAGGTACTGACCTGTACCGTCAGCGTCAAATCCCACTACTTCCTCAGGCACAGGGTATGTAACACCGCCGAGGATATCGCATATCTTGGTAAATGAAGCCGAATCAAGCTTCAGGTATCTGTCAATAGTTATACCGAAAACGCTCTCAGTGAAGCGGACTGCTTCTGCACAGCCTCCGTTCTCGTATGAGCCGTCAAGACTTGCCTGCTTTTCGTCTATGATAGCGATAGTATTTGAAGGTATACCGACAAATGCTACCTTCTTATCCTTTGGTATCGAACGCATGAGCATGAATGTATGCTTGCACTTTTGTTCCGGTTCATCGAGTATGAAAAGTATCGTATGGTTGTCCTCATAGGTGGAAGTAACTACCTGTCGTGGAGTAGGCTCTGAGAGTTCTTTCTCCTTGCCTATGATACCCAGATAATTCAGCAGGAAGAACGTTCCTCCGCCTACGACAAGTATTCCGATAAAAATAGTGATAAGATAAGGTACTGCAATGCTTCCGGCTTTTTTCTTTGCCATTTTAAATAGACTCCTTTCAATATGACTATTCGTCAACATATGGTATAAAAACAGCAGTGATATTTATTCACTGCAAAGTGAATGAAGAAAAGTTACCATTGTGAAGTGTTTAAAACTTTCAACAGTATATCCTTAATTAACAGGTTTTTCAACATTTCAACAGTTGATGAGTTGTTCAACAGTGTGTTAAACAAGCTGTTGAAAAGCGAACACTTGTTCATTATTTGTTCATATGCAGTACGATATATAGTATATTTTTACCATATATCTACCGCATATCTTGTGGAAAATGTCTTTTCCGATACTTGAAAATTTCTGCATTTGTGGTATAATGATATTGTATACTAATAGCACTTGTCGAAAACATTAGGGAGAAAGGATATCTCCCTTGCTATACTGTATATATCTCCGGCTTTATCAATAACGGCATACACATCGTTCAGTCCGAAGCTGTGGATTACCCTGCCCTGCCGGTAAGCATAATTCATGGTCTGAGCCGTTCCGGATGCTATATTCTCAGCATTCCTGAATGCGATAACTGCCGATGAATTGTCTACCATAAAATAATTTCTGTCACGGTAAAGTCCCGAACCTGCGCCGTACTTGCTGTACACTATGTCAGGATCGGTATTTACAGTAAGAAGCATATCAGCGTCCCTTTCAGCATTATCAAGCATTTCAATGAAATCCCTTTTGAAATGCTCAGCATGGCGAAGATACGGCATAACTCCTATGAGCTTTATATCACTGCCCTGCTTCTTCCTGACTATATAATCAGCAGCCCAGAGGTCTGTACCCGTTGCAAGTCCGCTGAAAAAAGTGGTATATCCGCTTTCGACCGCCATATCTATGTAACGGCAAAGCATCAGCCTTACAGCTGCTGCGGTGACATCCGCATATGTGCTGTCATTATTATATGGCAGTATGCTTTTTTCACGATGACCGGTTATGCATACTGCTTTCCGTTTGTCTGAAATGTATTCAGACGCTGGATATACCGGCATACCTGATACAAGAGAATTAAACATAATACACCTCAGAAAAGTAATCAATAATGATTATATCATAATTCATTTCATATTTCAAGCAGTTTTTCAAGCTGTAACTATTTTTTATCGCTTCGTATCCTGTCATTACGATATCATACGGCATCAGCGAAAGAAAGGACACTCTCCAGATGAAACCTTATCTCAAAAGAGCATGGGCAGAAGTTTCTCTGTCTCAGCTCAGAAAAAACGTAGAAATCATCAAAAGCCTCAATTCCGGAAATACAAAGGTAATGGCTGTTGTTAAGGCTGACGCTTACGGTCACGGCGACGCTCATATCGTGCGCTGTCTTGCTCAGGACTGCGGCATCAACTACTTTGCAGTATCAAACCTCGATGAAGCTATAGCCGTAAGGAATTTTGCTCCGGCTGCCGAGATACTCATACTCGGATATACTCCTCCGGAGTACGCAAATGAGATATCAATGTACAACATCATTCAGGGCGTTGTGTCCACTGAATACGCAGAAGCTCTTGCAAAAAATACTCCGGCATCTATCCGCTGTCATATAAAAATAGATACTGGTATGGGAAGAATAGGTCTGAAACATGATACTCCGGCACAGTGCGCTGACGAGATAGCCGAAATGATGAAGATAAAGAAGCTCTCAGTTGAGGGAATATACACTCATTTCGCCGTTGCTGACAGCGACGCTCCAGACAATATCGCCTATACCGACAAGCAGGAAAAATTCATACTCGATACATACGACGAACTTGCAAGCCGTGGCATAAACCTCCGTCACTGTCACTTCATGAACAGTGCTGCGACCTGCTACAGAAACAATTCAAGAAGCACTCTCAGCCGTGCAGGTATCATACTCTACGGTCTGCACCCTGATATCAGCCTTGATATCCCCGAAGGTCTTGAACCGGTAATGGAGCTTAAAGCTGTTATATCCCACGTAAAGACCGTTAACAAGGGCGACTGCATAAGCTACGGCAGAACTTTCACCGCTGACCGTGAAATGCGTATAGCTACCGTTACTATCGGCTACGCTGACGGATATTCACGCCTTCTCTCAGGCAAGGGAGATATCCTCGTTCACGGAAAAAGATGCAGGATAGTCGGCAGAGTTTGCATGGATCAGCTCATGATGGACGTTTCTGACGTTCCGGAAGCTAAGTCCGGCGACATTGTTACCATGATAGGCAGGGACGGCGATGATATCATCACAGCCGATGAACTTGCTTCCCTCTATGGTACTATCGGATACGAGATCGTATGCGGCATATCAAAGCGTGTGCCACGTATTTACATTGACTGATATGAAAAAAGCTGTTTTCGCCTTGATACTTTCGGCTATTCTCATGACCGGATGCAGTTTGCAGGAGGACGAACCTCTCAATTCTGATCCTGTTACCTTTGAATATTCCGGCATAACAACTCCTCCCGAAACTACTGAAACTACAGCAGAAGAAACCGAGGAAACTGAGACTGAGGCTGAAACTTCTGAAAATGCAGAAATATCCATTGAATTCCGCATAGGCAAAGATATAAATTCTGAGCCTGTACTGACTGAAAAAGACATAGTCCGTGCGGAATACAAGGACATAAATCTCATAGAACGCCACGATCATGCTGTAAGAGTATGGTTCTCGGAAGAAGGTACAAAGATATTCGCCGATGTAACTGCGGAGCTTTTAAACTCGAATGAACCGCTCTCGATATGGTTCAACGGAGAAATGATATCTGCTCCCGTTATGGGCGGAGCACCGGTGACAAACGGCGAAACTGTCATAACCGGCAATTTCACTGAGGAATTTGCCAGAAAACTTGCGGACTATCTTAATAACGGAGAACGATCATGAAAAAATCTCTCACACTATCCATTGGAATGGTTCCTTTAGCTGTTCTGCTCCTCAGCGGATGCGGTCAGATACCTGTAAATAAACATAAGAAAAACGAAAACCAAAGCTATATAAAACTTCAAGCCGAAGATGCAAGCCTTATCACCGCCTGCACGGAGATCGCTGAATACCGCCTTATGTCTTATTATCCTCAGCTCACATTCAGCACTGAATATTCAGAGGACGGCACTTCTGTCATTTCGTTTGATGCTGACGAAAACTGGGACGAAAGCAAGCTCGAACAGATTTGCAGATACGGCAGACTGACTTTCAGAGAAGGCACTGACACCGAGACTGACGAAGAAGGAAATACCGTCCCGACAGGCGAGCTCATACTTGAAAATTCGGATATCTCAAAAGCAGAAGTGAATTTTATAGATAATGGTATGGGACAGGAATACTCTGTCCACATTTCCATGAACGCTGCCGGAAGTGACAAATTTGCCTTAGCTACAAGTGTGCTTGCCAGCACAGATATACCGCTTTCAATATGGTTCGACAACGAGCTTATTTCTTCACCGAAAGTAACTGCTCCCATAACCAACGGCGAAGCCATTATAACCGGCAATTTCGACGCTGATTCGGCAGCGGAGCTTGCAAATGCCATAGACAGCGGAGCTATGCCGTGTAAATTATCGGTAATCGACCACAAGATCGTAACTTCTCAAGATAATAAATAATATCGGAGGAGCAAATGGGAAATTTTTTTACATCATCTCAAATACTTAATAAAGAAGTAAAGAAACTTTCACTTAATGCGGCGTTCAAACTGGTATTTGGTGAAGCACTTGAGCCTCTCGGATTTAAACTTGTTAAAAGCAGATATCCTTATTTTGTGCGAATTATAAACGGCGAAATACTGCATATTATCACAATAAAAACTGAACAGGCATCCTATCCTGAAGACAAAGCTTTTACTATACTGGGCGGAATTGCTACAGTATATCGCCCTAAAATAGACTTTAGTGTAAGTATCAGTAATAATTACAACTGGCTTCGTGCAGATATTGGAATTTTTTATTTATCAACTCTTGATAATGATGTTTATTTTATTTCAGATGAAGAACGAATGATTCACCATAGTCTGGCACGTTTTAATTATTTTTCGAAAGTTCCAAAGTCATTGCCAAGTGTTATGAGTGAAGCCCTTGAAGGTGCAAAAAAATATATGCTTCCACAATTAGACAGCATAAATTCTCTTGAAAAATGCATTGCTTATTTTGAGAAAAAAATGCTTATAGATAAAAACTGTTTTGATTCCAAGCATAATTACGATTCATATGATTATGATGAAGGATTCCTTTATTTAATAACAGATAATGCTGAATTAAAGGAAAGCTGGAGACAAATAGTTGAACATGAAAAAGATGTTAGCGATGAAGTTTTCAAAAAAATAAACGAACGCTACCAATTTTTCATTAATCCTATTTTGAAAGAAGAAGTTATGGCTGAATTAAATAAAAGAAAAAGCCGAAATATTAGCACTTTAAAAACATTAGGTATTATTGATTAAATTCACAGGAGGAATAAATATGAAAAAAGCAATGACTATTTCCTATGAGGTAGGAAATAATCTCTACCTCAACCTTACAAATAAATGTCCGTGCGCCTGCACTTTCTGCATACGCACTCACGCTGACGGAGCTTACGGCTCTGATCCTTTATGGCTCGAACATGAGCCTTCTAGGGACGAGATAATGGAAAATCTCAATAGCCGTGACCTCAGCAAGTACAGCGAGATAGTTTTCTGCGGATACGGCGAACCTACTGAGCGTATCAGCGACATAATCACTGTAGTGAACGAACTGAAAAAGCGCTCTGACTGTCCGAAATTCCGTATAAACACCAACGGTCTCGGCGACCTTGTGAACGGCAGAAGTATCGCCGCTGAGCTTTGCGAGGTCATGGACGTTGTTTCCGTAAGTCTCAACGCCGGCACTAAAGACGAGTATATGAAAGTCACACGCCCTAAGTTCGACAACGCATGGGAGGCTATGCAGAAATTTACCTCAGACTGCGTTAAGACCGGCAAGGCTGAGATAATCATGTCTATCGTTGACGTTATCCCTCAGGAGCAGATAGACGCTTCAAGAGAAGTCTGCGAAAGTCTCGGTGCTAAGCTGAGAATACGCAAATTTGATGAATAACACCAAATATCAACAGTTTTATTTGGATAGATTTTTGTCTCTTTACTATGGAAAAGAATGAAAAAATATGTTATAATTATTCATATGATACTATCCGTCTGACTGAATAGGAGGATAACCATGGATAAAAAATCTAAATTGATCCTTGCCATATCTATCACAAGCGCCGCTCTCGCTGTAAGCGCTGCCGCTGCCGCTTCTGTAATAGTGTGCAAGAAGATCTATGAGAAGAAATACTTCTCCGCTAACTAAAGTTTTCAATTCCTGCCATTCAATGATGAATGGGGAAAATATATCAAAGAAGGTTGAATGAAATGGAAATCAAATTCACAAAAGCAGATACCTTAAAGGCTAAGCCACAGCCTGGCGACAAGCTCGGCTTCGGTCACATCTTCACTGACTATATGCTCGTTATGCCTTATGATGAAGGTCAGGGCTGGCACGATCCTGAGATCAAGCCTTACGCTCCTATCGAGCTTTCTCCTGCTGCTATGTGCTTCCACTACGGTCAGGAAGTATTTGAAGGCATGAAGGCTTACCGTACTGCTGACGGTAAGGTACAGCTTTTCCGTCCTGAGGAAAACTTCAAGAGACTCAACAAGTCCAACGAGAGACTTGTTATCCCTGAACTCCCTGAGGATCTCGCTATGAAGTGCCTTATGGAACTCCTCAAGATCGAGAAGGACTGGGTTCCTTCAAAGGACGGCGAGTCACTCTACATCCGCCCATTTATCATCGCTGTTGACCCATTCCTCGGCGTTAAGCCAGGTGAGCACTACCTCTTCATTATAATCCTCTCACCTTCCGGCGCTTACTATGAGACTGGTCTCAACCCTGTTAATATCTACGTTGAGAGCAAGTATGTACGTGCTGTAAGAGGCGGTATGGGCTTTGCTAAGACAGGCGGTAACTACGCTGCTTCCCTTATCGGTCAGGACGAGGCTCACAAGCAGAACTACTCACAGGTTCTCTGGCTCGACGGCGTTGAGCAGAAGTACAT
>DEBW01000159.1:29821-36050 GCA_002348905.1 Ruminococcus flavefaciens
GGTATCACAAGAAAGTCCGCTATCGAAGTTTGCAAGGCTAAGGGACTTGAAGTTGAGGAAAGACGCATCGACATCCAGGAGATCGCTGATGCTTACGATGCAGGCAAGCTCGACGAGGTATTCGGTACTGGTACTGCTGCTGTTATCTCCCCTGTTGGTCACCTCAAGTGGAACGACAAGGTTATGGAAATAAACGGCAACAAGATCGGCAAGATCTCTCAGATGCTCTATGATACTATGACTGGTATCCAGTGGGGCAAGATTGAAGCTACTTTCGGCTGGGTTGTTCCTGTTGAATAATTCTATACATAAATATTATGGGCGCACAAAAACGTGCGCCCTTTTTATATTCCTTAATAAATATACTGTAGTAGGGACGACCAGTGGTCGTCCGCTGATTTTACTGCAAATATCATGTTTATTGAAAGACTAAGGCTGTGGAAAAAATTCACAGCCTTTTTGTCCTATTTACAAAGATACTCTCTCAATTGTGATATAAGCTCCTCTGAACGTTCAAGGCACTGTTCCCGTGTCTTTCCGGTGAAATACCGCTCACGGCTGTAAAAGTCCGTGAGATAGCGCATTGCAAGCTCACCTGTTACCCAGAGAACTCCGGAGTAAAGCGAATCTCTCTCAGCCTTAGTGAGGATATCTCCGCAGCCGTCAAGAAATCCTCTTGTAAGCTCGCTTATACCGCCTTTGGCTGAACGTATCATATCTCCGTAATCAAGAGCCGCATAGCCGGTCATTACGGTATCGAGGTCGATGATAGTACATATATCGCCTGTTATGATATTGTCAGCCTTAGCATCACCGTGAATCATACGCTTTGGCACTCCGGTAAAGTCATGCATGAGCCTTTTCCTGAGAGAGTCTATCTCAGCAGGTATCACCTCAGCCGGACATACTTTAAGCATTTTCTCATAAAAGTGTTCAAAATCGTGAAAGCCGTCTATCACAGGCTTTATCTCAGCATCAGAACTGCTCATCACACGGATAAAAGTGCCGTATGAAAATCCTGTACGGTAGTATCTCTCATCGCAGGGACTATCATCGCAATAGCTGTACATACGCCATATTTCGCCGTTTACTTCGGCAAAATTCTTCCCGTTGGCGGTAAGAAAGTGCGGAACTCTTACATTGCTCACTTTTTCAAAAGCCTTTTCGACATGGCTTATATTCTCCATGACCGTTTCCGGAGATGCAAATACACTTCTGTTGAGCGACTGCAATATATAGCGATTTTCTCCGCTTGTCACAAGAAAAGTGCGGTTAATATGTCCGACTGACAGCTCCTGAAAGCTGTTTTCGCCGGTAATGCCGAAAAGCTCAGGAAGTTTGCTAACATCCATATCAGTTCACCCTTTTCAGCATCACATCATAGCAGAGGTGGTCTCCGTTTTCAGTTTCGATATCATTTGTACTTATAGTTATGTAGCCTTTTCGGGCGTAGAGCCTCTTTGCCGGAAGTGAAGCGTCAAGACGGGCAGTACCGAACCTTTCAGCCACCCTGCTCTCAGCGTGTGAAAGAAGTGCTGAACCATAGCCCTTCCCCTGATGCTCAGGCAGGACAAAAAGACGGTATATCTCGTCATTCGACACGCTTACAGTACCTACAGCCTTTCCTTCGTGAACTGCTATACTTACTTTTTCGTCAGCAATATCAACGATTATCTTTTCCGGAGTGTGGTGAGAAAGAAAATAGTCTACAGCCCCCTTAGGGTAATAGTGTGGATAAATATTCTTAATTGTAGTGCGAACTATACATAGTATGGTTTTTAGATCTGAACTTTCAGCTTTGATTATCTCCATAGACTTCCTCCTGTAATCTTGCAGGCTGAAAAAACTGCATACCCCAAAAACAGGGAACACCATCAAAGGAGTTCCCTGTAAAAAACAAGAACGGATCAGTAAGTTTTATCAGCCATTATTATGTCATTAATTCTTCAGGCTGTGCATAGGTGCCGGAATACGTCCGCCACGGTTAATGAATTTGGCTGCTGATTTCTCCTTGATAGGCATAACAGGACCGCTTCCGAGAAGTCCGCCGAATTCGAGAGTTTCGCCCTCTTTTTTGCCTATAGCAGGGATAAGTCTTACAGCAGTTGTCTTTGTGTTTACCATACCGATAGCTGCTTCATCAGCGATTATAGCAGAGATAGTCTCAGGAGCGATATCTCCCGGAACAACTATCATATCAAGACCAACAGAGCATACAGCAGTCATAGCTTCGAGCTTTTCAAGTGTGAGAACACCGTCAACGGCAGCATCTATCATGCCGGCATCCTCAGAAACAGGGATGAAAGCACCTGAAAGTCCGCCGACAGTTGAAGAAGCCATAACTCCGCCCTTCTTTACAGCGTCATTAAGCATTGCGAGACAAGCTGTAGTACCGTGAGTACCGCACATTTCAAGTCCCATTTCTTCGAGGATATGAGCAACACTGTCGCCTACTGCCGGAGTCGGAGCAAGTGAAAGGTCAACGATACCGAAAGGTACGCCGAGAAGCTCAGAAGCTCTTGCGCCTACGAGCTGTCCCATACGTGTTATCTTGAATGCAGTTTTCTTGATGATATCAGCAATTTCGTTTATAGAAGCATCAGGGTACTTTGTAAGGGCTGCACGTACAACACCAGGACCTGATACACCAACGTGTATCTCGCAGTCAGGCTCGCCTACGCCGTGGAAAGCACCTGCCATGAACGGGTTATCCTCAACGGCATTGCAGAACACAACGAGCTTTGCAGCACCGATGCAGTCACGGTCAGCAGTACGCTCAGCAGTCTCCTTGACTATCTGTCCCATGAGCTTTACAGCGTCCATATTTATACCGGACTTTGTAGAGCCGATATTTACAGAGGAGCATATATTCTGTGTTACGTCGAGAGCCTCAGGGATAGAACGGATAAGAGCCTCATCGCCTGCTGAGAATCCCTTATGTACAAGTGCAGAATAACCGCCTATGAAGTTTACTCCGCAGGTATCAGCAGCTCTCTGTAAAGCCTTTGCGAACTTTACCGGATTTTCGCCCGGACAAGCTGCTGCGAGCATAGCGATAGGAGTAACAGAGATTCTCTTGTTTACTATCGGGATGCCGTACTCTTTCTCTATCTGCTGACCTACCTCAACAAGTCTGCCAGCCTTTGTAACTATCTTATTGTAGACTTTTTCGCAAGCCTTGTCTATGTCAGTATCAATACAGTCGAGCAGGGATATACCCATGGTGATAGTTCTGATATCAAGACATTCGTCCTGTATCATTCTTATAGTTTCAAGTATATTATATACGTTAAGCATTGTATATTATCCTTTCATAATGACCTGGTTTCACACACTGTGCATTGAATTGAAGATGTCCTCATGCATAGTATGGATAGAAAGTCCAAGCTCCTTGCCGAGACTGTCCATGCTGTCAACGAGCTTTGAGAAATCAGCATTGATAGCTGAAATATCAACAAGCATTATCATAGCGAACATATCCTGAAGAACGCTCTGTGTCACCTCTATAACATTAACGTTGTACTCGGCACAAATACCGCTTACTTTGTGAAGAATACCTACAGTGTCTTTACCTATTACAGTTACAACTGCTCTCATATGATTGACCTCCGATTATACGACCTGCCGATACGGCGAGGTAGTTTTTTTACTATGACATAATTATAACACACTTCTCAAAAAAAATAAAGCATATTCTATAAATTTATTTTTTAACTGTAAAATTTGTTAAAAACAGTAGAAAAACACTCGTCATTATGTTATAATAATAGAATAGATTGATTCAAGAGGTGAATTTATGACACTTATCGACTGCCACACACATACCCAGTTTTCTGTAGATTCAGATGCGGATATCAATGAATGTGTCAAGCGAGCCTGCGGGCTGGGACTTTCAGCTTATGCTATAACCGACCACTGCGAATGCAACCGCTTCTATTCAAAGGAACACTATCCTGACGAAACTACATATCAGTATTTCGATTTTGGCATTGACTTTGAAAATTCTGTTTCCGCCGTTACTAAGCTGAAAGAGCAGTACAGCGGAAAGACTGAGCTTCTGTGCGGCACTGAAATGGGACAGGCAACACATAATTATGAAGTCGCCGAAAAGATAGTCAGCGACAAAAGACTTGATTTTGTTCTCGCCTCGATGCATCAGCTCCCTAAAACAGAGGACTTCTGCTTCATAGACTATACGGAGTATACACTCGACGGTATCTATAAGCTCTGCGAAAGGTACTTCATCGAGATAAACAGGCTCTGTGCATGGGGAAAATTTGACGTACTTGCTCATCTCACCTATTTTATGCGGTATCTTAACAAAGCTAAGATAGATGTTGATATAAGCCGTTTCGATGACATCATCGCCGACAGCTTCAGACTTCTCGCTCAGAACGGCAAGGGTATCGAGATAAATACATCCGGTCTGAGACAGGGCTTCGGAGCAACATTCCCTGACCTGAAATACGTCAGGATGTTCCGTGAGCTTGGCGGTGAGGTGCTGTCAATAGGCTCTGATTCTCATACTGTCGAGGATATAGGCGCAAACGTAAGCGATGCCGCTGATATTGCCAAAGCTGCCGGTTTCAGGTATCTCGCATACTTCAAGGAACGCAAGCCTGTATTTATACCGATAGAAAAATAATTACGAAGGGAAAGATATTATGAAAAACGAAATAATAAGAATATTACAGCATAACGCCCGCATCTCCAACGTTGCGCTCGGCGAGATGCTCGGCATATCTGCGGAAGAAGCCGCTGCCGAGATAAAAAAGCTTGAAGATGACGGTGTTATCCGTGGTTACAGCGTTATCCTCGATGACGACAAATACGACAAGTCCACCGTTTACGCTACTATCGAGCTTAAAGTAACTCCTCAGCGTGACTGCGGTTTTGATGATATCGCTAAAACTATCATGATGTATGACGAAGTTGAAAGCGTAAGCCTTATGTCCTCCGGTGCATACGACCTCGCTGTTGAAGTAAAGGGAAGCAATCTCAAAGACGTTGCTTTCTTCGTTTCTGAGCGTCTTGCCACTATTGACGGCATTCTCTCAACTTCTACTCACTTCATTCTGAAAAAATACAAGGAAAAAGGTATCTTCATTGACAATGAAGAGCCTGACGAAAGGGGTCTGTGTTGATCGTGATAGATTACGATAAGGTACTTTCCAATAAGATAAAAAACATCAAGCCTTCCGGTATACGTAAATTCTTCGATATTGCCGGTACTATGGAAGGCGTTATATCTCTCGGTGTCGGCGAGCCTGACTTTTCAACTCCGTGGGTGATACGTAAGGCTGCTATAAATGTACTTGAACGCAAACATATAATCTACGGTCCGAATAAGGGACTCGCTCCGCTCAGAACTGCTATATCCGACCGCATTTACAAGAAGCACAATGTAAGATACGACGACAACAGTGAGCTTATCGTTACTGTCGGAGGCTCTGAGGCTATCGACCTTGCTGTAAGAGGTCTGCTCGATCCGGGCGATGAAGTCCTCGTTGTAGAGCCTTGCTTCGTTTGCTACGCTCCTCTCGTTGAGCTTATGGGCGGTGTGCCTGTATCTGTACCTACAAGGATAGAGAACAACTTCAAGCTCACTGTCGAGGATTTCAAAGACAAGGTCACTGACCGCACAAAAATGATAATTCTCCCCTTCCCTAACAATCCGACCGGCGCTGTCATGACACAGGAAGACCTCGAACCTATCGCTGAATTCCTCCGTGATACTAATATAATGGTACTCACTGACGAGATATACTCAGAGCTTACCTACGGCAGAAAGCACTTCTCTATCATCGAGCTTGAAGGTATGCGTGAACGTACTATCTACGTAAACGGCTTCTCAAAGGCTTACGCTATGACCGGCTGGAGACTTGGATATGTTGCTGCTCCTGAGCCGATAATCTCTCAGATATCAAAAATACACCAGTACGGCATCATGTGCAGCCCTTACATAAGTCAGAACGCTGCTGTCGAAGCTCTTACCTCATGCGATAACGAAGTGGCAAAAATGGTCGATGAGTACAACATCCGCCGCCGCTACCTTGTCAAGGAGTTCAACCGCCTCGGTCTTAGCTGCTTTAACCCTGAGGGCGCTTTCTATGTATTCCCGTGCATCAAGAGCACCGGTCTTACAAGTGAGGAGTTCTGCGAAAGACTTCTCTACGAGAACAAGGTCGCTGCTGTACCGGGAAGCGCTTTCGGTGAATCAGGCGAAGGA
>DEBW01000159.1:36096-36652 GCA_002348905.1 Ruminococcus flavefaciens
GAATCAGGCGAAGGATATATCCGTATCTCATACGCTTACTCGCTCAAACACCTCATGGAGGCTATGAGCCGTATAGAACAGTTCCTCAACAAGCTGAAGGAGGAGAAAAAATGAAGGTACTCTCAGCCGCAAAAATAAATCTTGCTCTCGATGTCACCGGCAGGCTCGACAACGGCTATCATGCTATAGAAAGCATTTTTCAGACGGTCGGTCTGTACGATGAAGTAACTGTTGACCTCACTGACGACGGCATTATATCCATAACCTGCGAACTTCCGGAGTTCTTTGAGCAGTCCGATCCTATCCCGTGCGATGAACGCAATATCGCCTACAAAGCTGCCAAGCGCTTCTTTGAGCAGAACGGTATGGACTGCGGATGCCGTATACATATCAGAAAAGGTATTCCTTCACAGGCTGGCATGGGCGGAGGAAGCACTGATGCTGCGGCTGTACTTTACTGTCTCGGAAAACTCACAGGGAAAAGCTTCTCAGCAGCCGAAAAACTCGGAGCTGACGTTCCTTTCTTCTTCACCGGCGGTACTGCATATGTATCGGG
>DEBW01000175.1:0-10196 GCA_002348905.1 Ruminococcus flavefaciens
CACAGACAGTCTGGAAACTTCCGCTGAATGAGCCGCTGATGAAATGGGATACGCAGTATTATATGCGTGATTCAGTCGGTTTTTTGCCAGTAAAGCCGGTTTCCGTACAGAAAACAAAAAACAACTTCAGACTGACGTTCACAGCAAATAATGGTACGGAGCTTATGGCAGTCAGCACTGCGATGCATACAGAATGTCCGGTCTGCATCGGTACGGGTGATGGTTTTCCGAATCAGGTGTTTGAGCTTCATCTGGAACATCTGTTTTACGAAGCATTTTCGCTGCTGATCTATGACAGCTATGACAAACACTGGCATATCTGGCAGCGTACTGATAATTTGCTGGAAGCAGGACATCTCGACCGTGTTTACCGGCTTGATGAACGCATGGGAACTGTCATCTTCGGAGACGGTATTCATGGAAGAATGCCGGACGGTGAGATACGTATTGTTTCAATGGCGTTTACCCGTGCAGAGCAGGGCAATCTGCAAGGAGGATGCATTTCGGATGCTGATGTGGCAGATGCGATCTGGGATGATGCAGAATACCGTGACCTGAACGGCGGAACTGCTGCGGAAACACCTGAACAAAGCCTGCGGCGTGGACAGGATGAGTGGAGGATTCCTGACCGTGCGGTGACTATTCAGGACTATGAAACGATCGTCCGTGCAGCGCCGGGACTGATGATACGAAACTGTCATGTCACTGCCGGTGCTCCGGATCAGAACCGTGTGAATATCGCATTTGAGCCTTATACATTACAGCAGAAAGCAGCACCGAACAGTGTTTACAAAGCGGTTCTCGAACAGTTCCTTGAACCTCGCAGGCTGATAGGAACTGAGATATGTATTCACGGTCCGATGTATGCGGATATCCATCTGATCGCCGAGATCTATGTGTATTCGCATGATACAGGAAAAGAAACGGAGATACGGCGGTCGATCGAGGAGATGTTCCGTACAGAATATCATGTGTTCGGTAAGCCTGTGCTTTACAGTGCAGTCTATGCGGCGATCGAATCAATGAACGGTGTCCGGCAGATACGTTCGCTGGTGATGCAGTGCAGGAACAGTCATGTCCGCATCACGCCGAACAGTGACCTGTTTCTGCCGGAAAACGGCTTGCCGTGTCTTAGCCGTCTGGAATTGAAGCTGGTATCAGTCATGAGCTGATGCTGAAAAGGAGGTGACGCTGTTGAGCCGGCGTATTCGTTATTTTTTATGGAATAAAACAGCCGATTTCGGAACAGGCTGGGGCAGAAATGTTCAATGGACAGATGAGGGAATGTTTCTGGAACATAGCGGCGGAGGAATCTACTTCTCAAGGCTGCTTGACAGCGGCGAGAGCGGAAAAAAATGGCGGCGTGCGGCAATGGAGGGAGAGTTTCCGGAGGGAACACTGACGGAGATCACTTTCTTTGCCTGCGACAGAGCGGAGTTTGTATACAAAGGTGAAACGTTGCCGCTGGAAAAGCTGCTGCTGTCGCCTGAATTAAGTGACAATGAAAAATTAATGCTGACAGCGGACAGTACGCAGCAGACATTCCGGAACTGTACGGATATAATGATGAATCAGGTGCAGGGAAGATATATGTGGTATATTGTCCGGATGCGTGGCGGCAGTGTGCAGCAGAAACTGACTCAGCTCAGGATATGGCTGGATGGCTTCAGTTGGCTTAACTATCTGCCGGAGGTTTACCGTGAGGATGTGCAGGGCGCAGATTTTACTGCACGGTTTCTGGGCATATTTCAAAATATCTATGAGGAGATGCATGAGAAGATCAACCGTATTCCCTCAAACTATGATCTGGATCACGCTGACAGAGCGTTTATGGAATGGCTTGCCTGCTGGACAGGGATCGAGAATAGTTCTCTATGGAGTGATGAACAGCTCAGGATGCTGCTCAAACGTGGCAGAGAACTTTACCGCAGGGCTGGAACTGTCGATATGATCTCTTTTATGGTGGAGATCTATACCGGCATACGTCCCATGATACTTGAAAACTATTATGCACCTGATGCGGCAAGTGCGATCGAGGCGTGGCATTCACGCAGCTACCAGCGTGAACCGTTCAGTTTTACGGTACTCCTCCCGAAAAGAGCGGTCAGCTCCGAGGAGGAACACAGGGCACTGTTTATGATCTTGCAGCAGTGCAAGCCTGCACATATGAAAATGCAGCTGATTTTCGTGGACGGAGATGAAGCAGCTGGAAAGCTGCCGCAAAAGATCTGTCTTGACGGAAGAACAGCGTTGATGTAAGGAGGCAATACATGAACGGAATGCAATACTATCCGTTTGAACGCAATCATTATTACTGCGGAAAATTTCTGTCAGCAGATGATCTTGACTGCGAACAGAGCTATATGAACCACAAACGCTGGTTTCTCAATCAGTTTCTGCACGGAAGCGGCGTAGTGTTCGGGCTCTCTGTGCTTATGGTGAGTGAACGGACTTTTGCTGTACAGCCCGGAGTTGCACTTGATTACGCCGGACGGGAGATCATCGTTGACAAGCCGCTTCTGCTGACTCTTTCCAATCTGATGGATGAAAACATTTCGGCGGATGCTGCTGTGTTATATCTGAATCTATACTATGATGAAGTGCCGCAGCAGACGACGAATGACGGCAGGATAAATTTTCTTTCAGAGTATTACCGTTTTTCTCTCTCGGATATGCCGCCGATTCATGCACAGAATACGGCACGAAGTTTTCTGATGCACAGTGAACAGGTCTACAGCAGCGAATCCTACACTGTTACGCAGATTCTGCCGTCAATGGTACAGGCAGGCGGTGAGACCACAATGGAAGTTCATATCCAGCGGCATCTGCGTGATGCATCCATTCATTTTTCATATCAGCTGCGCCTGACCGGCATGAAAAGCGGCGGAGAGCGTGTCGTAACAGTTCAATATGACAGCGCAAGGCAGCCAATGGAAAATGACCATGCGGTACTGAATATTCCGCTGCATATTTTGCTGAATGCCGACGGCGAGGAGGCAGCCGCTGAAACAGTTCAGGATTCTTTTATGAGTACATCCGATCAGCGTGCGGAGGGCTTTTCTGTAGTCAGAATGACAGCGGAAGCTGCTGTTGGTGACCTGCGGAGAAAACTGCTGGAACGCTTCCGTGAAGTGGGAATGCAGGAGATGATCTGTGAGCAGACCTGTCAGCCGCCTATATGTCTTGCAGCGATCCATCTGACTGAGAAAAACGGCAATGCGGTCATTTCTCATATCGAGAAAATGCCGTTTATGCAGTTTGTCAACAGCGGCAGCTATCAGGAACTTGCGGAGCTGTTAAGCGGCGGAACGCAGATGACTGGCATACACAGCGTACAGGAGGTTTCTGCTGGAAATCCGACTGCGAAAAAGCTTATGCAGCAGTATTCGGTTTCATCCGGTGTGACAGAGATATCAATGCCGTTTGGCGGCAGAACAGGACAGAAATTCTTTTCCGAGCCGATACTGCATGGCTTGGGTGTAGGCAGAACTGCGATCACACTTGGATTTGCGCCTAACGAAAACGAAACGCTCTATGGTAGTATCGGTGTTTTTGCTGAAGATAAATATGATATCCATGCAGAGCTTGCAGCAAAGCTGGATACCAGTCTGGGTTCATTTGTGATCGGGATGCAGCTTACACGACCGGCAACGGCAGGAATTGTAAAGATACACTGGACAGCAGTTCACTGCCATACTGCTGAGGCGGTGGCAGTTCATCCGCATCTTATCATTACACCAAATATCGTATCACTAAATGTTATGGAAAACATTAACTTTGAAGTGCAGTTTGAGCAGTGTCCGAAGCAGGCGGTTCACTGGAGCATTGCCGAGGGAGCACGAGGCGGTGTTATTACCGAAGGCGGCGCATATACCGCTCCAAATACACCAGGTGTATATCAGATACAGGTGCGTTCCGTAGAAACAGGCTTGCAGGCATCGGCATTTGTCTCCGTGCGTGATCTGCACGAAACATAACTAACTGAGAAAGGAGATGCTGCATTATGTTGATCTATTCACCTGACCGTCAGCTTCATGTGCTCCAGATCTTGCAGAAAACGACTGAAACGGCAGCCTATATCTGTACAGACCTTGCAGAGGAAGAGTCACGAACATATATCCTCAACGGCTGTCTGAATACCGGACGCTATCAGAAACTTATTCCGCTTATCATGCGGAGCAAGAATGACTGCTTTACGGATTTTGTAGAGTATTTTTCGGCGGACGGCGTGTTCTATATGCTTTTCCGCTACAGGGCAGGCATTCCTGTGATGCAGAAGGCAGAACATGAGGGAATGGAGCGGCGTATGGAGTATGTCCGCTGTATGCTTGAGCAGATTATTTTACAGTCCCTGCCGCCTGAATTTCAGTATGATGTTCTCCGTCCGGAGCGTATTCTCATTACGGAAAAAGGCAAACTGAGGTTTCTGTATATGCCTGATACGGATTTTGGTTCGGTCGATAGGACGTTTCACGATGTTGAGCTGCACATTTGCAAAATGATCGAAATGATACTGATGCCGGAGCTTTCCATGCAGTATTCTACGGAACTATCGGAGCTTGTGCGTGATCTGAAAAATGGCGGAGTCTTTCAGGATCATCCGTCGCTTTACACCCGCTACACCAGTATACAGAGGTCTCTGATCGAACAGAAAGGACATCTGGTCTCTCATAAGCGGAAGTTTCTGGTGTGGGAGAATGTAAAGAAATTTCTTGTGGCATTCCGGTATGTTGCCGCAGTTATAGTAATTATAGCGGCGTTTGCGCTGATTGGTTATCAGACATTTGTCCTGAGAGAAAAAAAGGCGGATACTCCTCAGCTTACACGGATCGGAACACAGACTATAGATGAAAACCAGCCTGCCACAACGGATAGTACAGCTGAAGAAAAAGAGAAGTGAGGAGGTGCATTACGTGGCTCGATTTTCGTTTGTAAATCTGATACGCTATACAGTCATATCAGCCAAACAGCTCGTTTTGGCACCATTCCATAGCTTGTCGATGAAAATACATGAAATGACAAGCGAGCAGTTTCTGTCTTACAAGATCCTACAGGATGTACGGAAGTTTTTGCACAGCAAATCTGAACCGAAGGAAAAGTCACTTTCAAACTATATTTCAGTCGGGCAGTATTATGTATCCAAATTTCTGATTTTTTGTGGGCTGCTCGTGATGCTTCTGCTGATAACTGTCACAGTGCTATGGGGGTATCCATGGTTTCGTTCGCATTTTCTTACATGGGAACAGCCGGTTTATTCAACGGAACTTATAGGCTATACCGGAAAGGTGCGCCTTGTCTCTGCGAATAACACGCTGCTTTTTCAAGGCAGGATGGAAAACGGGCGCATAACCGGAAAAGGCAGATTGTACGACTACGACAGTCATCTGCTGTATCAGGGCGATTTTGTTGACGAGGAATATTGCGGCAACGGTGAGACATATTATCAAAACGGCAAAGTAGAATACTGCGGTACATTTGAAAATAACTGCTTTGAAGGCAAAGGTATCCGTTATAATGAGGACGGCACTCTTCATTACAGCGGAGAGTTTTCCGAAAACAAGTTCAACGGAAAAGGTATGCTGTATGAAAATGAAAACCTGATATATGAGGGAGAATTTTCAGACGGGCTGCGCTGCGGCGAGGGAAAGGCTTACCGCAATGCCGTACTTATCAGCTACGGAACTTTTGAAAATGACCAGATCAAGGACGGTTTCGGAACATTTTATGATGAAAAAAGCAAGATGCTCATCTACAAAGGTGAAGTTGCAGCATTTAAGTATGATGGCAGCGGAACGTTGTATCATGACGGTAAACTTCTTTATCAGGGAACATTTTCAGCTGGTAAATATGACGGCAAGGGAACACTTTATTTTCCGGATGCCGGCAAGGAATACACTGGCGACTTTGTAAACGGTGTATATGAAGGCGAAGGCACGTTATATCAGAAAAACGGCAATAAGCTTTATACCGGCGGATTCTCTGAAGGACTGTATAACGGGGAAGGTGTTCTGTATGATGAGGAGAGCAAAGAGATATACAGAGGCAGCTTTGAGGACGGTCAGCCGGTCGATATTGGCACAGGAGATGTTTATGACGAATCAGGAAATATGATCTATCATGGCGGTCTTGTGGACGGTGTTTATGAGGGCAGCGGAACGCTCTATGAGGCAGACGGCGATGTTGAGTATACCGGAGGTTTTTCCGGCGGTCTTTATGATGGCGAAGGCTCTTTGTATCAGGACAATGTGATGATCTATAAGGGAACTTTCTCAGAAGGACAATACAATGGAACAGGTACGCTCTATCAGAACGGCAAGCGCATCTATGAAGGCGAATTCAAAAACGGTGACTACGATGGCGAAGGCTGTGTTTATGATCCGGAAACAGAGGAGCTGATCTATAAGGGAACGCTGCATGAAGGACAATATAATGGAACAGGTACGCTCTATCAGGACGGTAAGCGCATTTATGAAGGTGAATTCAAAAACGGTTACTATGAGGGTGAAGGACGTGTTTATGATCCGGAAACAGGCAATATGATCTATAAGGGAACGCTTCATGAAGGAATTTATGAAGGATACGGCACTCGCTATGATGCTGTAACAAGCATGGTGATATATGAAGGTGAATACCGTGCCGGACAGTATGATGGTATGGGTACACTTTACGATGAGCAGACGGGTATGAGAGTGTATACCGGTAAATTCCAGTTCAACAGAGGTAACGGACATGGCATCGTATATGATAAAGATACCGGTGCAAAATTGTTTGAGGGTGAATTGAATGACGGATGGATCGCTTATATAGAAAATGATTACAGAAAGGCGGATAATGAAGAATAAACCGCCGATGGATAAGGAGGTGCAGCAATGGCAGATTATACGGTTATCTCATCTGTGAGCCGTTCGCTGCTTAGTCTGCTGGAATCGAGAATGGTACCGGATGTGCTGCAAAGTGCGGAGAGTATCGCACTGGGCAGTCCCGATGCCAAAGGCAGTATGCAGCTGTATGTGTGTCTATATCATATCGCAGAGTGTCGGGAGATGACGAGGGATTATCAGAGTTATCAACTCGGACCGGATCTGGAAATGCAGGATTCCAGCTTTTTATACCTGTATTATCTTTTTGCGGCAGTCTCCGCCAGTGAGATTCGCTTCAAGGCATTGGAAGAGCAGAATATTCTCGGCAAAGTCATACAGGTGCTTGGTACTAATCACACGTTGTCAGTTCAGGATTATTCCGGAAAGGACTTGCCGCCGGAACATGGAGTACAGGTGACAATGATGAATTTGTCTCAGGAGGAGATCTCAAAGATATGGAGTGCTTTAGGTCAGAAACAGTGCCTTTCAGTATATTATCGTGTCGGCCCTGTTGAAATGGAATCTGAGGTAATACGTGAGATACCAAGAGTTACCGATGTGTCTGTGCAGATCGGCGGAAAGGAAGATGTGCGATGAGCATAGATATGACACTGCGTGTTCATCTGAATGCGGTGATCCAGCTGATTCACGAGCATACAAATACTCCTATCGTTCAGCATCTCCCGAAGATATATACGAGCTGTCCTGTGGATATCGTGCGGAAGTCTGCCGGAAGATTTGCATTTGTCAATGCGACCGAGCCGCAGTTCAGTATCCGTATCGAACTGCCGCTGTTTCTGCCGGAGAAACTGCTGCTTGATGCAAAGTTTGAAGGTGTCGTGCAGACAGTCAGGATGACACCAGTGCCGGACAGCGTACTGGGAGCTCCGAAATCGGGGCAGACCTATCTGTGCGGAAGAGGTGTGCCGGATGAAAAGGTATTTCTGCACTGTGATGTGTGTTTTTGCAGGATTCGGTTTTTACGGCTTCTTGAAGACGGACGTGCATTGTTTGAAAGCAGAAACTTTCAGGATGCTGGTACAGGCAGGACACTGCTACTGACAGACGGAGCAGGAAAACGTAAGATGATAACGACGATGATCGAGCCGGAATATATGCCGAACCGGTATTTCCTTTCGGAGCAGCCGGTCACTGATCTCGATACTGAAAGTGGTCTGACGGCTGAACCGGTTATCACAGCACGGGCAGACAGCTGCGGAAAATTTCTTGCGGCGGCAGAAGAACTGCGTGAGGGAAACTGCACAGTGCTCGAAAATGACGGAAGTATCCGGAAAGAGTATCCGTTCAAGCCCGGCGGACGCTTTATAATGGAATAATGGGCAGAGGAAAGGAAGCAGGAAAATGGCGTTTTGTGTATGCACGGGTGCAATGATGATGTGCTCATTTGGAATGGCACCATCGGTGCTGAATGTTCTTCCGACCGGCAAGACGTTGTGTACTCCGGCAGGTTTGCCGCTGGCAACGATCATGGACAACAAGCCGTTCGTGAATATCACGCCTTTTGGGATGTGTACAAGCATGGCAAATCCTGCCGTTGCATCTGCGACGGCGGCAGCATTGGGCGTACTGACACCTATGCCGTGTACGCCAGTGATACCCGCACCGTGGGCACCTGGCTGCACGACCTTGCTGCTTGGCGGCAAGCCGGTGCTTCATCAGAACTGTAAACTGATGTGTGCCTACGCCGGCGTTATTCAGATCAATAATCCAGGTCAGATGACTATTACCGGAAAATGATATAAAATTGAGGAGTATTTGGAAGGAGGTGAGCCAAATGAAGTGGTTGACCAGAATTGCGGCAGCAATTACCGCTGCAGCGGTTCTTGCCGGTACAGTGCTGACATCGCATTTTGTCATATATTCGCCGTTTGAACCAGAGGCGATCTGTACGGGAGAAAAAAACTTTGCTGCGGCACAGCATTATGCTATGGGGGTGTGGCAGATAAGTGTACTGGGACAGGACGGAACAAGGCAGAAGCAGTACGCAGTCGATACATATTCCAATGTCAGCAATGCGGTGGAGTTAAGCTATGACAAAGGTGTTTATTATTTCTGGGATTTTGCAAATGCAGACAAAAAGATCAATAGCTATATGATGAATGAAGAAGAAAAAGATAAGCAGATCCTGAAGGTGTATCAGCTTGCAGGCGACACTAAGGAAGCACCGCATGAGACAAAGCTTCTGCTCAGCAGCGATGAACGTGTCTGTGGAATGCACGTTTACCATGGAACGATGTCAGCGGTCGCTGTAAAGACTGTCGGATACCGTACACAGTTCACTGTTTATACAGCTGCTGTCGGCAGTACAAAATTCAACGAGGCGTATTCTCTGCTGATGCCGCTGCTATATGTACGGGATGCTGTATACTGTCCCGACGGGATGCTTTGTGTGCTAAGCAGTGCAGGAAGGGCGTATTTATACAGCGCTGAGAGGCAGACACGCTGTCTGGATGACCGAACAGGATATTGCAAAAGCAGCATCGACCTGAACGGCAGGCTTTGTCTGGCTCATGAAACCGGTGAGATCTGCTGCTGGAAGCAGGATGAATGGTCAAGTGAAACAGCAATGACAGATTTCACGAAAAAGCTCCAGGAGAATATTCCGAGCTTAAATCAGTGCTGCGATATGGATATCCTAAGTGATAAATTTGCATCAGCAGTCTTTCAGACAAATGACGGCGATAAATATGCGTTGTTTTACAGGAACGGGATACCGCTTTACAAAGACCGGATACCGGATTATTCATGGTGGCAGGCAGTTCTGCTGTTTTGCGGCATTCTGGTGCTGTATCTGGCAGCTGCGGTAGTTCTGTGGCTTGCTGTACTGAATTGTTTTAGTGAAAATGCAACACTGAAATACCGTCTGGCATTTGTATCTCTGACAGCTGCAGCAATTGCGCTTGCAAGTGTGCAGTTCGGTCTCATAAAGCAATATCGCTGGCAGGAAAAAGTTCAGTGCTGGGAACAGATGGCAATGCTTCTGGAATATGCGGGGGTATATCTGGAGGCTGATTCATCCGAGGAATTGGCAATGCTGGCAGCTGTTGATCCAGATGAGCTGCCGAAGCTGACAAAGCAGTGCAGTCTGACAGAGGAACTTCGGGAATTTGTAAGCCGGAATCATACACAATGGAATCAGTATGTCCTGATGATGAATGACGATAACATGAATCTACGTACCGTTGCTGGAGCTGATGAAACGATGGGACGTACTGTCAATCAGCTTTTCGATCAGCAAACGGCGGAGCAGCTGACAGATCTGTGGCATGGAAAGTGCGACTGCGTGACAGGCTCGTATAAGCGCTGCGGTGCATA
>DEBW01000175.1:10227-24301 GCA_002348905.1 Ruminococcus flavefaciens
AGATTGGAAATATATTGCAAAGCGCTTTGACGATACTGAAAGCGGCAGCAGTGGAATCCTGCTGCTGCAAACCGTTTCAGAAAATATCAATGGGAAAGATGTTCTGATGATTATTGCAATCGCAGTATTGTATCTGATGACCATTCTTTTTATCACGCTCCTGCATCGCCGGCTCTGCAAAGCACTACGCCCACTCGGTAAGATTGAACAGGAAGCGAAGTGTATTATGCAGCATGGCACCTTTGACGAAGAAATTATCAGGGGCAGCAATGAGATCGCATTGCTGACTCGCCGCTTCCAAAATGCTGTTTATGAACTGACAACGAGTATGGAGAAAAGCAGGCAAAGCTTCGCAAGCTACAGTCGCTTTCTGAATCATGGCTGGATAGAACTGCTCGGCAGGGAGAATTTGTTTCAGATTCATGCAGGAAACCGTGCGGAATGTCAGGCGGCGGTGCTGGAAATGCGGATGATCCCGCACATCGGTGTCACTGAAGAAAAATTGTATGAAAAATTGTTGACCGTGATACGCAGCAGCGGTGGTATACCGGAGCGTCTTGATCCTGAGCGAATGCGGTTTCTGTTTCCGCAGGGGAGTACTTCTGCGATTTGTGCCGCATCATCTATCCGTGAGTTGACAGCACATGAATATGAAATGGTGGCAGTTGTTGATTTCGGTACAGTGGAGATCTGCGTACTTGGTGATGAACAGGATAGCAGGATGCATTCCTGTCTGGCAGGCGAAGCAGAAACATTTCCGCTTATGCGCAGAGTATGCGGTGAATATGGCTGTGACATTATTGCAACGGATGCAGCCGTGCAGAGTATCGAAAACTTCCGGAACATTTTTAACAGCCGTTTCGTTGGATTTTTCCAGCTTTCCGGTAACGATTCTGTGCCCGTTAGGCTTGTGGAGATTCTGCCTCAGAAGCATGGCGATACATTTGAGAAAGCTGTAGGGCAGTATCTTTCAGGAGAATATGCTAATGCATTTACGGGATTTTGTCAGGTGTTGGAGCATCATCCGGAAGATCATGCGGCGGTGTATTATCTTCAGCTTTGCAGCCGTGCGCTGAACGGAGAAGGGGAGTGAGGAACGCAATGTTCAAAAAAACAGTGCTGTATTTCATCATTGCACTTATCGTATCCGCATTTGCAGCAGGCAGGATGCAGAGTGAGGAGATTAAAATGAAGCCGGGGTTCTGTGCGGATGTCTGTGCCCATGATAACTGGATATACGGAATAGATCATGACGCTCTGAACCACAAAGCCTGTGTATACCGTGTTGATGAATTCGGCAGGAACCTTATCAGAATCTCCTTGGATTTGCAGCGTAATAACCTTGTTTTTCACTATGATACCCTGTATTATGATACTAATGACGGTGAACTTTATTTTCATGTCAGTGCGTTCAACGCATCATCCGGTCTGCTGACCAGTGAGATGGTTTACCGCTGCGATTTTGACAGCTGTAAAGCAGAAAAAGCATGGAATGTTCCGCTGGATGACCAGCCAAGGAATAACAGCTATATGCTGACGTACCGCATTTCTGACAATACGCTGGAGTATCTGACAATGGAATCAGACGGCTATTCTGTCATGAATCTGAAAGCAGATGATGAAGTGTGCTGCGTCAGACAGATCAGATGTGCAGATGAGTCCACGCTGAGCAGCTTTTGTTTTGACAACAGCGGCAGACTCTGTGCGTTCAGCTATGCGGCAGGAATGTATCACGAAAGTGCTGACAGTATATTTGAACCGGTCAGTGGAGAGAAGAATGTCTGGGGCGGATACATTGATCCGGTTATGTGCAGGGATGATTCACTTACATGGTTTGATGTGAGCAGATCAACTCTGCTGACCTTCCGTATTCCGGACGGCAAAGTCAGTGAAATGCAGCTGCCTCAGGAGTTTCTGGTCACCGTTGACAGTGGGACGGAAGAATACAAGATCGACCATACGATGTTTACCAGTCTTGGTGCGGCGGATGACGGATATGCAGTATATGCAGAGTTACCGGAGGAAAGCCGTACAGCGGAGGATAAGGAACGTTTTCGTTTTGGTGTCGGTGTGTTCCGGAACGGAACAGTTGATCTGCTTTCTGTGCTGTACGTTTCATCTAAGGATGCAAAATTCATCTACGTTAAATCGCTGTTGTTATATATGTGCATTGCACTGATTGTGGGACTGGTGCTTCTGGCGGTATATCTTATGGCGCAGAAATACGGATTCATTCCGCTGCAACTGGAAATGGCGTTTTTCGGTCTGCTGCTGCTCTGTCCAAGTTTGCTTATCATGTCGAGAATGCTTTCCGGTGTCATGAGGGGAGTATATAAAGCAAACTATGATGATATGCGAGACAATCTTAAAGAAAGCATATTTGCAGAGCTGGACATCCTGATTGATCAGGATGAGGATTTTAACGAGCTTACGCCGTATACTCCGGAATTTTATGAAAAACTCGGAAGGATCATGCCGGATGAAGTGCAGGTCATCAATCCGGCTACTGACGAAGGAACTTTTGTGCCATATTTTCTGTTCCATATCGTCAATCAGGAAAATGAGCTGGAGATACTGTATAACAAAGGCGAGATCGAGCACGTTCCGAGTTCCTGTTTGTATCATAATTCCTATTTGGATAAAAATAAAAAAGACAAGGCTGATTTTGTAAAAGTTCAGGAAAAAAAGACAGATTTAAAATCCAAGCAATATGATACCGCCGGAAAGTGGAATACGGCGCTTTACTATTATGAAAACAAGGAACACGGCGTATGCGGTGTTCTTGAGATCGGTATCAATGATGACCTGACAAGCTGGAAACAGAAACAGGCAGTCAAAAAGGCTGTTGTGATCGCATTGACAGTGTTCTTGCTCATGACGGCGCTGATACTGATTTATCTGAGTGCCTCGCTTGCACCAGTCAACAAACTTGGGCTGCAAGTCAGCAGGGGAAGCATTGATCTGCCGAAGAATCAGAAATGGAGCATAGAGATCAGGCAGATATGGGAGCTGCTTTATGTTCTAATCAACAGCGGTATGCAGAAAAAGGAAGAGCTGGAGCGTAATAACCGTGAGCATTCCCGATTCTTTGCAGAGAAACTGACTGCGCTGCTCGGAAAGCAGGATCTTACTGAAATAGATACAGATACTCGTCGCCAATGTCGGCTTCAGATCGTTCATACAGTCTTTCGTGAGACAAATCTGGAGAAACTGCCGGAACTGACCGCTGTACTGACATCAATGTGCAGAAACAAGGGTGGAATTTTGCTTTCGATGGATATGTATCATGCGGAATGGATATTCAAAGCAGAAAGCGGTGATTGTATCGGTGCTGCCAGAGAAATTATGTGGTTTGCGAAGAAATACGGCACAGAATGTGGTGTCGGACTGGGAAACGGAATCTGTAATCTGTATATCCGTGGAGCAGAATGGAGTGCGGAAGCAGCTCTTTCCGGTGAGGAGGCAGAGCAGTCTGCAATCCTCGCAGAACGTGCAGCACAGCAGGGAGGCATATGTCTGATGACATCAGCGGCAGCAGCTCTCGCAGGCAGTACACAGGTCAGAAAGATAACAGAAGACGGGACTTTTTTGCTGCTTTGTGCAGATACCAACGAAGCCGAAACCAGTATAATTATCGGCTGAATCCGGCAGGAGAGCGATTCCGGAGGATGTATCAGCCGCTTTGATATCAGAATCAAACATGAAAACGTCGCAGATGCTCGCCCGTAGTAACTGCGACGTTTTTATCATATCGTAAGGTTACTGGATTTTCTTTATTTGATGCAATTTGTCGAATATTTACATATTATGTCTTACAAAGATAGGACTTTTCCTTATAATTGGATAATTTGCTCTTGAAATGTAGATTTAAATGTGCTATACTTATTTATATAAAGACAGACAGGAGGTTTAAGCTTACACTTGATCCTGTTGATCCGGACTGGAAACCAGTATCTATGTACAGCGTGACATATCTGACTAAGAAGCGTACTGTCCTGTTTTATAAGGATAATACGATAGTCAAGGTGATATACGAGGAGCTTTCTGTAAACGAGGACGGTTCATATAACTGGAAAAACTATACAGAGTTTGATACCTGTCTTGAAACAGATAACAGGTCTATGCTGCTGCCGCTGACTTCAAAGGGCAGAGCAAAGAATGTAACTCCTACCAATGTCATGGCTGTCAGACCTTCCGGAGGTTATTTACGTATTTGTTTAAAGCAGGGTGAAAGCCAGATAACTGCACAAAATATGAGAAATAGTCAGACGATGCTTACCGGCGAAACAGAACGTATCAAGAACATCATGTCAGATGAGGATTTTCATGAGTTTATGAAAGAATATATTTCTGTCTGTCCCGCTCAAGAATAAAAATGATAAGTTTAAAAGCCTCTTGAAATTGAATCAAGAGGCTTTTTGTAATACCGGATATGTGAAGGAAAGTATTCCTGCATTATCAGAGCAGGCTCTCGCCTTCGCCCATAACAGGAATATCTACAGCTATAGCGTCTTCAAGGTGGAACATCATCATCTTGTGACCTGTCTGCTCATTGTATATGCCTTTGAGCTGAGGCATAGCATCAAGAGCTATCTGAGCATATTTAGGATCAGTCTCGAAAACAGCTCTGCCTGTGTATCTCAGCCAGTGACCGTCTTGCTTTGCAACTGCTATCTCGCAAAGCGGATTTGCAAGAAGCTGTTTGTACACGTTTTTAAAGTCACCAACGCCAAAAAGTAATTTTCCGTCTATCTCAAAATGTGCGCCAAGCGGACGAACTTTCGGCTGATTTCCCTCAACAGTTGCGAGGTAGAAAGTACCTGCCTCAGTTAAAAAATCGTTTATCTTGCTCATTGTAAAAACCTCCTTGGTTAATAATATATATAATTTTAACATATTTTCTCAAATGTGTCAATAGTTGAATTGTAGATTTATTGCAATTATATTTTTGAATCAAATGGGGAGTGTATTAAGTTCCGATGTAAATTATCTGTACATTCTCTCCAATTACACCATCTAAAAAAACATCTGAAATATCGGGAAATATTTTTTTCATTTTATACTTGTCAGCTCTTGATAGTTCAGGAATGTGCTGTATTGATTTTTTGGAATATATCCCATTTTCAATATTGCTTTTAAGCTCTGTTGCAAATTTGAACCAAACATCATTATCATCACTTTCAAGTTTATCAAAAAAGAGCATATACCCTTCGGCGAGTTCAAAAATCATTAAGGCAGTACCTAAATCACAATATTTATTTTTGATAATTAGTTGTGGAATATCAAATCCATTATCCCAGTTATAATTTCCTGCAATCATATGAAGAAGAATAGAGTCATTAGTATTTGAAATTAAATCATGCAGTTCATCATCTTCCATATTAAAGATACTATACAACAATTCTTCTGTAATCAACATATTCAAACTCCTGTCAGCCAAATTTGAAGTGAGCAAAATTATACTTCTTCATACATATTTTAACACATATTGTACTGATATGTGTTATGCATCGAACGCCTGATTGATATTATCAAATCTTGCATTGCCCATCATTATCATCATAGCGGCAACTTTATTGTTTAGCTCTTCATCATCAATTGAGAGTATTTTGTGAGTTTTGATATTTACAATAGCATAACTCAAATTTTCAATAATTACGCCCCAGTCAGCCTGTTCTGTAGTCCATAAATAACTGTAAGGCTTAATAATAGATAAATCTGTTTGTTCGAGTTCCGATTCAGCGTCTGCTTCCTCTGATACTTCCTTATACGATTGAATACGGTTCTCTAAGAATTGAATGTTTGAAGTACGGTCATGTTCATATATCGTTACATCAGTATTTTGAGATGATAGTTCAATGTAGGCGGAAATAATACTCTTTATCCCATTGCTGTCGTAATAATCACAGGTCAGGATATATCGATTATTCTGAATATCATCTTTTATAGCGGACATAGAATCGCTTCTGTATTTTCTTATCGTTTTTATTACTTCTGCCATTGATGTGAACGTCCCTATTTTTAAGCCAATGATTGGATTTGACATATAATCACCTCTTTTTTCCATGATACACCTAATAATGATACCGCATAATTGATCATTTCATATTCAGACGATTGCGAGTAGACTTATTTTCAATAGGATACAGACGTTCTGCCGGTATATCTTTTATACTTAGTTTTCCGTGTTTTCGCTGTTCATTCCATTTTCTCACATTGGGTGTCATGTCTACGATGCGATATATGCCATTATCCAGAAATTCTCTTAATGCAGTACCTTTTAACCCTATTTGGATCGCAGCACGCTGTATTGCTTTTCCGTTGATATTTCTGTCAGGATCCCACTGACAATACACTGCTGTATCTTCAAATGCTTTCTCCCAATCTGCTCCACTCTGACCGATCGCCTCAGGAGAGGTGAGTATTGCCTGTGAAAGCAACCTGTCAAATGTTTCTCGTTTTATATCTAATGCCAGTATAAATTCTTGATTTTTCTTTGTTCCCCAATTTGAACGATACATCATCCATAAAAAAGATGGCTTGATCCATGTCATCCGATTAACATTAAAATTATTTCCGAAGGTCTGTAATCTGATCGCTTCTTCGGCAATTGATTGATTATATGCCTGATATATGCGTATACGCTCCTTGTCATACTGGGCATAAACTTCCTTGATATACTCCATATATTTTCCTTCCTGTTCTGTAATCAACACGTAAGTTATGTTTTTTCTCTAATGATATTATATCATAGTATGCTTTAAAAAGCAACATCCGCCTTCACCTGTCTGCAATAATGATACTTTTAAGTAAGAAGCGTAGTAGCAAAGCTGATAAATATCAATAAACAAAAAGAACCGACCTTCATATGAAGCTCGGTTCTCAATGCTAATGGTGCCGAAGACGGGACTTGAACCCGTACGATATTGCTATCGGCAGATTTTGAGTCTGCTGTGTCTGCCATTCCACCACTTCGGCGCAGTGTACGATAATAATTATATCATACACAATAGATTTTGTCAAGACTTATAAATTATAAAAGTTCTTAAAATTCTCAGAGAGAACGAGGCGGTTTTCCTCCTCGGAGAAGCCGCAGGCGAGGAAGCGTTCAAGTTCGTCGTCGTGGTTCCACATAGGGAAGTCAACGCCGAAGAAAGCGTTCTCAATGCCGAAAGCACGAATACGCTCGGCAGCCTTTTCCGGAGACATAAACGGCATAGAGCTGCTTATATCAATGCGGAGGTTCTCAAAGCGGCGGGGGAGTACTTCCTCAGCTGTATCCCACTGCTGATAGCCGCCCATATGAGCAGCCTGCAATTTGAGTTTAGGGAAATTTTTGCAGATATTAGCGATTCTTACAGGATCAGAGTAGTCGTATCTGTTATCTCCGCAGTGTATCATAAGAGGGAGTTCGCCTTCAATTATCTCATATATCTTGAAAGCTTTCGGAGAGTCAGCCTTGAATTTCTGAAAATCCGGGTGGAGCTTGACACCGTGAAGACCGAGAGCCTTTATCTGAGCGATATCGCCTTCGAGGTCATCGGAGTCCGGGTGAGTTGTGCCGAAGCCGTAGAAAGAAGAATGAGTCTTACACTCTCCGGCGATAAATTCGTTGATATGTCTTGTCTGCTGCGGAGTAGTAGCAGTAGAGCAAACGAGGTACTTAGCAACACCGATCTTGGCGCCGCTCTCGACGAGGTTTTTACTAAGACCGCAGCCATTCATGGGAATATCATAGAAATGACCGATATTCACTGTAGCAGCCGTAGCTATTTTTTCGGGAAATATATGAGCATGAGCGTCGATTATTTCATATTTACCATATTTTTCAGAAACCATTTTTCCTGACTCCTTTTTATTTTTCATAACTACAATATTATATATCAAAAAGAAGATTTTGTCAAATAGGATTAAACTATATAAAGCTATCAGCGTGAGCCGATAGCTTTTAAGTCTACAGCAGGTGATAATAAGGGCAGATATTGGCGTAAGAGCCGTCTTTCATGCGGAAGCCTTCGGGAATAGTACCGAGCTGAAGAAAGCCAAGTCTTTCATAGAGATGCCGTGCATGGAGATTGGATTCAACCACTGCATTGAACAGCAATATCTTGAAACCAAGCGCTTTAGCCTGTATAAGGCAGTCTTTTACCAGTTTTTCGCCGATATGCTTGCCACGGCTTACCTTGCTCACGGCATAGCTTGCGTTGGCGATATGACAGCATCTGCCTACACTAACAGGGTGGAGAATGTACAGACCGAGGATATCCCCGTAATTATTCTTAGCCACACCGCAGAAGGTCTGAACCGAGAAAAATTCCCTTCCAGACCTTTGAGTAAGCGGTCTTTCCTGCGGAAAAGCCATACCTTCCTCAACGACCTCATTCCATATACGAACCATTTCAGGAACGTCTTTTTCCTGATATTCAGTTAAAATAATACTCATGCTATCACCTTATTCAAGTCCGGCAGTCAGAACCTTTTATAAAAAACTCTTATAATCTTGCCTTGAAGTCGCTGTAGCCGAACTCCTTTAGCGTCTCAGTATTTCCGTCAGATTTTAATAGAACAATGGCAGGCAGAGGCATACCATTGAAGGTATTGTTTTTGACCATAGAATATATCGCCATGTCTCCGAACACAAGACGGTCGCCTATACTCAGAGGCTTGTCAAATGAGTAGATGCCGATAGAATCGCCGGCGAGACAAGTCTGAGAGCCAAGACGGTAGCTGTAAGGCTTTTCATCCTTTTCACCTGCGTGACGAAGCGGAGGACGGTACGGCATTTCGAGTACGTCAGGCATATGGCAGGCAGCAGAAGTGTCAAGGATAGCGATAGGCATATCATTTTCTGTAAGGTCGAGAACTTCTGTCACGAGATAGCCTGCATTGAGAGCGATAGCTTCTCCGGGTTCAAGAAATACTTCCAGTCCGAATCTGTCCTGAAGCATTTTTATGCATTTTTCAAGGCGAGGGATATCGTAGTCAGGGCGAGTGATGTGATGACCTCCGCCGAGATTTATCCACTCCATTTTTTCGAGGATATCCCCGAATTTTTCGATCATTGCATCGAGAGTAGCTTCAAGGTCGTCTGAATTCTGCTCACAAAGGGTGTGCATATGCAGACCGGTTACGCCGTCAAGGTCGTCATCACGGAAATTACGGCGTGTTATGCCAAGTCTTGAAGCAGGGGAGCAAGGATCGTATATCTCATGACCTTCCTGAGTAGAAAACTCCGGATTGATTCGCAGACCTATCTTTTTGCCTGCTTTAAGGACTTTTTCACGGTACTTATCGAGCTGATTAAAGGAATTGAAGATGATATGACCGCAGTAGGATATTATCTCATCAATTTCATTTTCACGGTAAGCAGCTGAGAAAACATGGTTCTCCTTGCCCATTTCCTCAAAGCCGAGTTTAGCCTCAAAAAGACCGCTGCAGGCAGTACCGTCAAGGTACTGAGCTATCAGCGGATATGTGCTGTAGCATGAATAGGCTTTCTGAGCGAGCAGTATCTTAGCGCCTGTACGCTCACGAACGCCTTTGAGTATTTCCAGATTGCTGATAAGTGCTGCCTCGTCGATGACGTAGCACGGCGTAGGCAGGCACTTTTTCAGATTGTCGATATTGTTCATCATACGTATTTTACAGCAGTACCATATGCAACGACTTCAGCAGCCCCCTGAGTTATCTCAGAAGAAGAGTAGCGGAAGTTTATTATAGCATCAGCACCGAGACGCTGAGCCTGTTCAGTCATACGCTGTTTTGCGATAGTACGTGCTTCGTTCATCATATCAGTGTAAGCAGTCATTTCGCCGCCTACGAGATTTTTTAGACCGGCAAGAAAGTCATTGCCGATGTGTTTGCACTGTACAGTTGCGCCTTCTACGAGACCAAGGACTTCATAATTCTTATCAGCGATGTTATCAGTTGTAGCGATAAGCATATATTTTGTACCTCCTTAGTCAACGAGAGTTGGCTCGAAGTCCTCTTCCCAAGGAAGTCCCCACTTGTTGAGAGCTTCCATGAACGGATCAGGATCGAACTCTTCGATATTGTAAACGCCGGCTTTTTTCCATGTACCGGTCATTATCATCATAGCGCCGATCATAGCAGGTACACCTGTTGTGTAGGAGATAGCCTGTGAGCCGACTTCCTTGTAGCACTCCTGATGATCGCAGATATTGTAGAGGTAGTAGTTCTTGTCCTTGCCGTCCTTCTTACCACGGAAGATACAGCCGATATTTGTCTTGCCGACAGTTCTCGGACCGAGTGAAGCAGGATCAGGGAGAACAGCCTTGAGGAACTGGAGAGGAACTATCTCCTTGCCTTCGTACATGATAGGCTCGATAGAAGTCATACCAACATTTTCAAGACACTTGAGGTGAGTGAGGTAGCTCTGACCGAATGTCATGAAGAAGCGGATGCGCTTGATGCCCTTGATATTGAGAGCGAGAGATTCAAGCTCTTCATGGTGGAGAAGGTACATATCCTTTTCGCCTACGCCCTTGAAGTTGTAAACTCTCTTGATCTCCATAGGCTCAGTCTCAACCCACTTGCCGTCCTCGATGTAGCTTCCCTTGGCGGAAACCTCACGGATGTTAATTTCAGGGTTGAAGTTTGTAGCGAACGGATAACCGTGGTCACCGCCGTTGCAGTCGAGGATGTCGATGTAGTTTATCTCGTCGAACTGATGCTTCATAGCGTAAGCGGAGAATACTCCTGTAACGCCGGGATCGAAGCCGCTTCCGAGGAGAGCTGTGATACCAGCCTGCTCGAACTTTTCACGGTAAGCCCACTGCCACTTGTACTCGAATTTAGCAGTATCAAGAGGCTCATAGTTTGCAGTATCAACATAGTGAGTCTTTGTAGCGAGACAAGCGTCCATTATAGTGAGATCCTGATAGGGGAGAGCGAGGTTGAGAACAACGTCCGGCTTGTAGCTGTTGATAAGAGCGATAAGCTCGTCAACATTGTCAGCATTTACCTGAGCTGTTTCGATTACAGTCTTTGTAGTAGGCTGGAGCTTTTCTTTGAGAGCGTCGCACTTTGACTTAGTACGGCTTGCGATCATGATACCCTCAAATACTTCGCTGTTCTGACAGCACTTGTGGATAGCAACGGAAGCAACGCCTCCGCAGCCGATAATCATACATTTTCCCATTTTTCATACTCCTTTTTTGTTTTGATTATTTGGTTATAAGCTTCATTGGACAGAATTGCGAAACGCTTTCTGTGAAGCCGAGTTTTTTATAAAGATGATATCCATCATCCGAAGCTTTAAGTTCGATATAGTCAAGCTGCATCACTTTTGCATCAGATATCAGCATTTTCATGAGTTTTTCAGCAATACCATTGCGTCTGTAGTCAGGTGCAACATAAACATTCAGAACTGTACCGGTCATTCCGTTTGGAAAATTTGTATTTGGCGGCATTTCATTTACAACAAGAAATGCTGAACCGATTATATTACCGTTATCTTCAGCGACATATGCAAAAAAGTCACGGTTAAGGTGTTCGGAATAGTAAAGAGGAAGTTTTGCTCTTATATTGTCAGCCTGTTCCGCAGTCATATCCGGAAAGTCCTCATGAAGATATTCAAGGCGGATGTCTGTAAGTCCGGCAGTATTTTCAGCTTTGTAAATATTCATGGCGAACTTTTATGAAAGTGCAAGCAGCATCTCTCTTATGACCTTGCAGGCAACAGCAGTTGATACGCCTGACTGGTCGTAGGTCGGACTAAGCTCATTAACGTCACAGCCGACTATATTCAGCTTGCTGCAAACGAGAGTTATAGCCTTTCTCAGTTCTTCAAAGGTCACGCCGCCGGCTTCCGGAGTACCGGTACCGGGGAATATGGACGGATCGAGAACGTCAAGGTCGAGAGTGAAGTAAACGTTCTTGCCTTTGAGCTTCTCAACGACTTCTTCGAGACCGTCAAAACTGAACTTGTGCATTTCTGTATGCTCGTCAGCGAAGAAAAACTCCTCACGGTCGCCGCTTCTTATGCCGAACTGGAAGATGTGGTCGTCTCCGACAAGTTCCCAGCAGCGTCAGAGAACACAGGCGTGGGAAAGTTCCTGTCCGAGGTATTCTTCACGCAGGTCAGCGTGAGCGTCGAAGTGGACGATATAAAGGTCAGGATACTTGTCCTTTACAGCCATTACAGAGCCGAAAGTAACAAGGTGTTCGCCGCCTATCATGAATGGCAGTTTGCCGTCATTGAGTATAGTTGACGACCTTACAGCGATATCGGCGATAGTGCGTTTTACGCTTCCGAAAGGAAGTTCAAGGTCGCCGCTGTCGAAGTAGCTGTAATCGGTCATATCCTTATTTTGATAAGGGCTGTATGTCTCGATACCGAAGCTTTCGTTTCTTATGACAGCCGGAGCAAATCTTGTTCCGGGACGAAAGCTTGTAGTACCGTCAAAGCCTGCGCCGAAAAGGACTATCTTAGCGTCGCTGTATTCGCTGTCGCAGGCGATAAAGGTCTGCACATTCTTATTCAACATCTCTCAGCATCTCCTCAACGTAATTTGGAAGGGCGAAAGCTCCGCAGTGGAGCTGAGTATTGTAGTATTTTGTCTTTAGTCCCAGCATACTCCATTTTGTGGCATTGTAGTCACGTACAGGGTGGTACTTTTTAGATGCAAATCCGAAAAGCCAATGACCTGACGGGTATGTAGGGATATGAGCCTGATAAACCCGGCTTATCGGGAAGCTTTCAACGATGCGCTTGTGTGACCTCTGCATTGCAGCAGCGTCTTCATCGTAGAACGGACTTTCATGCTGATTTACCATGATACCGTCCTCACGCAGCGCCTTGAAGCAGCTTCCGTAAAATTCCTTGGTGAAAAGACCTTCACCAGGGCCGAATGGATCAGTTGAGTCAACGATAATGATATCGTATTTGTTTTCACAGCGGCGTATGAATTTAACGCCGTCCTCGTAGTAGATATTCAGTCTTGGATCATCCAGACGGCAGGCAGTTGTCGGCAGAAATTTCTTGCTCACCTCGACAACGAGTTCGTCTATCTCAACGAGGTCTATGCTTTCCACAGAGTCGTAGCGTGTAAGTTCTCTTACAACGCCGCCGTCACCGGCACCGATAACAAGGATATTCTTCGGATCAGGGTGAACAGCCATAGGTACGTGAGTTATCATCTCGTGATATATGAATTCGTCTTTTTCAGTGAGCATCATATATCCGTCAAGTGTGAGAAATCTGCCGAACTCCTTTGAATCGAAAACGTCAATGCGCTGAAATTCGCTGTTTCCGCTATAGAGCTGGTGGTCTACCTTGATAGAAAACTTAACATTTGGAGTATGACGCTCGGTGAACCATAATTCCATAATAAACCTCCTGACGATAAGGAATCAGATTTTTTCGACAGCCTTTTTTGGATTGTCGATAAGCTCCGGAGAAATGCCGTTCATTTTCAGAACCACCTTGAGCATAGGGCGATTGATGAGATAAATTATGCAGTAAGCAACGATAAAGCTTACGATGAATGACTTTATGAACATTATCGGGAAAGGCGGGAGCTGAGCCATTCCGTGGCTTTCCTGCATTACAAGGTAGCGCACGAGCAGTACCATTGCAAAAGTAATGACAGGTGTGTAGATAAAGTCAGAAACAGCGGTCGAAACAAGTCTTGAAGCACATTTGTTTTCAGTCAGCCCAAGAGCACCGACAACTTTATCCTCGGCTTTTTTCATCGGCATAAGAAAGCTTAGCGCAAAGCTTATCACAGCACTTACGCCGAAGCTCATCAGCCATACGTTCAGTGTAGGTTTTTCAGCTTGCAGCGTATTCGTCAAAGAGAGGAAAAGGCTGAGACTGAATCCCATGAGAATATTCATGTGGAATCCTACTTTTTTCATTTTTTTCTGCATTTCCATAAAAAACACATCCCCTTATATAATATTAAAATTTTAAGCGTAATTAAAAGCTGAAGAATTTTCCCTTATAAATATTTATTTAAGTACAGCTAATCTGTACGTTCAGCTTTTATTTTAGTACATTTAATCGTTCGATATTTATATCCTCTGTACCTGTCATCTGACAGCCCTTTTC
>DEBW01000175.1:24326-25171 GCA_002348905.1 Ruminococcus flavefaciens
TTCGATTATCTCGGCGGTGATAAGTTCGCCGGGAGCGAGTATCGGTATACCAGGAGGGTAGCACATAACAAATTCGGTACAGACTTTGCCTACAGATTCTTCCAGAGGAAGCGAAACTTTATCTGCATAGAAAGCTTTTCTTGGAGCTTCTGTAACAACAGGGGAGATATATTCGTGATTGAGCATATCTGCTCCGGATTTTCCGAAGCGGCGCTTTATTTCAGCCATAGCGCTTATAAGGCGCTCAATGTCACGTTTTCTGTCACCAACGGAGATGTAAGCGAGGATGTTTCCGATATCTCCGAATTCTATCTGAATGTCATATTCGTCACGGAGAAGGTCGTATACCTCGATACCGGCAAGACCTACCGGAAGGGTAAATACGCTTAGCTTTGAAACATCGAAGTCATATATGCTGTCGCCGTTGATAAGTTCCCGTGAATAAGCGTAGTAACCGCCTATGTCGTTTATCTCGGAACGGGCATATTCAGCCATTTCAACGGTCTGAGCAAATATCTCCCTGCCGCTGAGGGCAAGTCTCTTTCGGGAGATATCAAGGCTTGAAAGCAGCAGGTATGATGCGCTGGTAGTCTGAGTAAGATTTATGACCTGACGCATATAATCGCTGTTTATATTCTTTCCCATGAGGAGAAATGAGCTTTGCGTAAGGCTTCCGCCGGACTTGTGCATACTTACTGAAGCAATATCAGCTCCGGCAGCCATAGCAGTCAGCGGGAAATTTTCACCGAAGTAGAAGTGAGTACCGTGAGCCTCGTCAACGAGCACGAGCATACCATGAGCGTGAGCAAGTTCGGTGATGCGTCTGAGGTCAGAGCATATGCCGT
>DEBW01000175.1:25224-25739 GCA_002348905.1 Ruminococcus flavefaciens
TGCCGTAGTATGTAGGGTTGTTGACCATGATAGCCTTAGCATCGGGGTTATCACGTATAGCCTGTTCTACCTGTGATACGGACATACCCAGTGCGATTCCGAGCTGTTTGTTGACATCAGGATTAACATAAACAGGTACAGCTCCGGTGAGTATAAGAGCGTTTATGGCGCTTCTGTGTACATTTCTCGGCATGATTATCTTGTCGCCTTCCTTGCAGGCGTACATTATCATGCTCTGGACTGCCGAAGTAGTGCCTCCGACCATAAAGAAAGCGTTTGCAGCTCCGAAAGCCTGAGCAGCAAGCATTTCAGCATCCTTTATCACAGATACAGGATGACAGAGGTTGTCCAGAGGCTTCATGGAGTTTACATCGACATTCATGCAGTCCTCACCGAGAAACTCGGTAAGCTCCATATTGCCTCTGCCACGCTTGTGACCGGGCACATCAAACGGGACGACTCTCATGCGTCTGAATTTGCGGAGCGCTTCATAGATAGGTGCATTGACCTGTGAA
>DEBW01000175.1:25796-33969 GCA_002348905.1 Ruminococcus flavefaciens
CTTCCGCTGAAAATTTCTATCATTTCTCTTCTTAAAGCATTGGTGATGTCAAGTCTGCTTCTCGGAGGAAGCTCATGAACATCGGTATTGAAGAGATAATTTTGCAGTACGATATCTTTTATAAGCATTTTGGTATGGAACATATTAGCCTGATATACATTTATATCCACAGCATCGTATTTGTCGAGGATAGAGTTGTCGATATAGTTCTGTATAGAGGTGATATCGTGGTCTATGAATATTTTCTCGCCGTCGAGGTTTCTTGTAAAGCCTCGCACACGGTAGTCCATAGTGATTATATCTGAATCGAAGCTNNCTTCCGCTGAAAATTTCTATCATCTCCCGCTTCAGCGCGTCTGTTATCTCAAGTCTGCGCCTTGGCGGAAGCTCGTTCACATCTGTATTGAACAGGTAATTCTGCAAGTCGAGCTCCTTTATGAGCATTTTTGTGTGGAACATATTCGCCTGATATACGTTTATGTCCACAGCGTCGTATTTATCGAGTATCTTTGAGTCGATATAGTCCTGTATGGAAGTGATATTGTGGTCGATAAAAAGCTTTTCGCCGTCCAGATTACGGGTAAAGCCTCTTACCCTGTAGTCCATGGTGATGATATCCGAATCGAAGCTTCCGATGAGGTAATCAAGAGCTGTGAGAGGAGTTATCTTACCGCAGGTAGCAACGTCGATATCAACACGGAAAGTAGCGATGCTGGTATCCGGATGATATTCAGGGTAGGTATGGACGGTAACATGGCTCTTGTCAAGGTGAGCGACCGTTTCAGAACCGCCGGCAGGTATCATCGTGTCATCTGCGATGAGAAAAGTAGCAGAAGCACCCTGAGGATCGTAGTCCTGACGGGACATACTGAGGACTTGTGCGCCTATCATTTCCGTAAGGTGAGTCATGATGTCAGTGATACGCTCGGAGTTATACTGCTCGTCAACATAGGCAATGTATTCGAGCTGAGCTTTCGGAGTTTTGGCGTAGCAAACGTCATAGATATTGAAGCTCAGGGACTTTGTAAGATTATTGAAGCCGTAAAGCTTGAGTTTATTTTCCATAAAACACACCTCAGAATAAAAAACACGTACAGACTATCGAGCCTGTACGTGTATGAAATCATAGCAAGCGCATAGTAACTTCATAATGGTTTCAGAGTCTATTTAAGCAAAGATACCTTTTACTACTCTTATTGACCTTTCACAAGCTGATGAAAACTTATAAAAAAAATATAATCAATAAGGCAACAGAAGTTGCCAGCCGATTGATCGGCGGTCGGCATTTGACCAGCTGTCCGTATGGCATTCAACTCCTGAAAAAATGGAGTGGTCAAAGATCTTGCTCTGAAACCGAAGCTTCTCTGCAATTTAATAATATTTTATCATGTTTCGGCAATTTTGTCAATAGAAAATGAAAAAGATACATTTTTTTCGGAAGCAGATATAACAAGTAGTATAAAGCGTATCTGCGTTGAAAAGAGAAAGTATACGCAGTTATTTTGGAAAAACGGCTTGCTATATAAACTTTATAATAAGGTATATCATTAATACAGCCTGCCATAAGATACCTGAGATATTGATTGCCCAGAAATACCAGTGTTTTGTCTTGTGGCGAAAGACCTCCATACCGGCTAAAGCGCCGGCAGCACCGCCGAAAAATCCAAGACCGAGAAGTGTTGATTCACGTATGCGCCACTTCTTTTTTTCAGCTTTTACCTTGTCAACCTTATAGAGTATAAAAGTTGTAAAACTCATAAAAAGTATGAATCCTGCAAATATGACAAGAAACCATTTGCTCATGTTTATTCTCCTGTGTTATCGTTTGTTTTTTACGTTCAGTCGTCCTGTTCGCTGAGGCTGAAATCAGTATCGAGATTGCATAAAAGCTCATATTGCGGATATTCAGCCTTGATTTTTCTGATTACCTGTTCCTGTACAGCAGCCCTGTCTGGAGCATCAAAGCTTACGATTATATCGAACTGTATAATCATTTCTTCTTTATCGAGGTAGAAACCGTGTGCTTCGAGTACATATTCAACAGACATTGCAAGTTCATATATCCTGTTTCTGATGGAAGCTTCGTGTTCGTCATCCTCACTGTAGGTGTAAACGCTGAGAGCAGTGAGTATTATGTTGTGCTTCTTGAAAAGCTCATAGGAAATTTTACGCTGAAGCTGGTCTATCTCTCTTGCAGTGAGATTGTCCGAGACTTCGATATGTCCTGAGCAGTTAACTCTTTCCGGACCGTAATCATGGAAGATAAGGTCATAAACGCCACGAACTTCCGGAAAAGATGTGATACATTCACGAACTTTCCGTGCGGTATCAACGCTTACTCTCTGACCGAGCAGATGAGAGATAGTAGCCGTCAGCATTTCAATACCTGACTTTACAATGATTATCGAGATGACAGCTCCGAGCCACGCTTCAAGGCTTATGTGCCATAATATGTATATTATAGCGGCAGCGAGTGTAGAGGCGGAAATTACAGAGTCCATCATAGCATCAGTGCCGGAGTTTACAAGGGCATCTGAGTTGACACGCTGACCGGTCTTTTTCACGAAGCGTCCGAGAACTATCTTTACAACGACAGCAACTGACACTATCACTATCGCTGCGGCTGAATATTCGGGAGTCTCAGGAGATATTATCTTTTTCACGGACTCGACAAATGACGTTATACCGGCGTAAAGAATTATTACTGCAATAATCATGGAACTTAGATATTCAGCTCTGCCGTGTCCCCACGGGTGTTTTCGGTCAGGCTGTTTTTTTGCCAGTTTCATTCCGATTATGGTTATAAGCGAAGAACCTGCATCACTGAGGTTGTTTACAGAATCGAGTATTATGGCTATGGAGTTTGACAGAAGTCCTACTATTGCCTTGAACAGGGACAGGAAAATATTAGCTCCGATACCTATTATACTTGTTCTGATTATAGTTTTTTCACGCTTTTCAGCATCAGTTTCGTGACTGCTTGCAATAATCGCAGACATGATATCACCTTCATATTATTATAGATTTGGAATAGGGATATGCAATAAGTATAGTATATCATAAATCATATATTTTTTCAACTTGATTTTTTTAAATCTCTGTGTTATACTATGATTTGTTATTGAATTTGAAAGGATGTATTTTTTTGAGCAATAATTTTTTGCGTGGCATGAATCACGGCATACCTATAGCTCTTGGCTATCTTTCGGTTTCGTTCGGATTTGGCATAAAAGCAGTCCAGAGCGGACTTACAGTGTTCCAGTCGTCAGCGATATCCGCTACAAGTCTTACTTCTGCCGGACAGCTTGCAGGTGTCGGGATAATCGCAGCCGGCGGTACTATCCTTGAAATGATACTGGTACAGCTTACTATTAATATAAGATACTCGCTCATGGCGCTGTCACTTTCTCAGAAGCTTGACAAGAAGTTCACCCTTCCGCACAGACTTTTAGCGTCATACGGCATAACAGACGAGATATTCGCAGTATGCTCGGCTCAGCCGGGAATGCTTACTCCGGCGTATATGTACGGCTTGATATTTGTTGCGGCGCTTGGCTGGATAATGGGAACTTTTCTTGGAGCGTCCGCAGGTGAGATACTTCCGGCATCTGTATCGTCGGCAATGGGAATAGTTCTTTACGGAATGTTCCTTGCGATAATCATACCTCCTTCAAGAAAGAGAAAAAGCGTACTCTTTGTTACGGCGATAGCGGCGGCGCTTAGCGTATTTTTCAGGTATGTGCTTACCATGGTATCATCCGGATTTGCTGTTATAATATGTGCAGTAGCAGCGGCTGCTCTCGGAGCGTGGCTGTTCCCGATAAGCGACGATGAAGAAGGGGAGGCGGATGAATCATGAGTGTTGCTGCATATATTATACTCATGGCTGGTGTGACTTATGTCATAAGAATGATACCGTTCACATTTTTCAGAAAGAAGATAGAATCAAAATATGTACGCAGCTTTCTGAAATACATCCCTTATGCGGTGCTCAGTGCTATGACGATACCTGAGATATTCAAAAGTACAGGAAACGTTGCAACATCAGTAGTAGGTACGATAGTTGCGGCTGTACTTGCATTTTTAGACCTTCCGCTGATAGTTGTTGCACTTTCAGCATCACTTGCCGCATTTCTTACCGGCTGGATAATGACGCTCTTATAATGAGAAAGACCTGCTGTGGTTTGATTCACCATAGCAGGTCTTATTTTATTGCTTAATTACGGAAAACTTTCGATTTGTGGTGGATTACCAACATAAGTATCATAAGGAGGTGGTTCAACGCCATAACTTAAAGCTAAATTATGATTGGCTATTGTAGCTTCAATATAGTCATCATCCCAACCTAATTCTTTCATTTCTTTTCTGAACTCACTTTCTGTCATAAGAAAAACTCCCTAAATTACTGGATTTTTATTCTTGATTATTACTTTTGCTGTAATTTCTTTCTCCTAAGCTTTCGATAAATTCTTCAGCTTCTTTTCTGTCAGCAACGACTTTCAGTTCATATTCATTATGTACTATCCATTTTTCGTAAGCATCAATGATCTGACTGGCAGACAAACAATCCTTTGTGTAGCAGAGTGTAACAGGTGAGTTAAGATTGCTGCATACAGCCTGAGCGTCAAAAGAACCAAGAGCATCAGGCAGATAGATCCCTGATATATTGCAGCCGTTGAAAGCATTAAGACCGATAGAGCTGAGACTGTCAGGCAGAGTGACGGAATATAGCCTGCTGCAATTCCAGAATGCATTCATTTCGATATCTGTACAGCCTTCGGGTATGCTGACTTTTCGCAGAGAGGAACAATCTCTGAAACATTCAACAGGTATAGTTTTCAGCGATGAAGAAAGGCTGAGCTTTTCAAGAGAGCTGCACATTGCGAATGAATCACTTCCGAGAGAAGTGAGCGAATCCGGCAAAACAACGCTGTTTATCCCTGATTCAAAGAAAGCTTTTTCATCAATGCTTTCGATACCGTCAGGGAATGAGATGCCTGTGAGTTCGCTGGTACTCTGGAAAGCTGATTTTCCGATACTTTTGGTATTGTCAGAAAGCTCAATATTTTTGAGGCTTTGGCATTCGGAAAAACATTCCTCAGGGATGACTGTAACTTTATCGGGTATGGAAATATCGGTCAGACCGCTTTTTGAAAATGCTCCTTTTCCGATAGTTTCAACGCTTTCAGGTATATCAATGCTTTTAAGGGAAGTACAGCCTGAAAAAGCATAGTTATCAATATTAGTGGGATTTCCGTTAAAAGTCACTTTTTTAAGCTTTTCACATCCGCTGAACATACAGATACCGATATCCCAGTTATCAGGAATATCAATACTTTCAAGCGATGAACAGTTAATAAACATTCCCTCTGTGCGGAGTTCTATATTTTCAGGAAGCTTTATGCTTTTCAGATTTTTGCAGGAATCGAAGGCTTCAAATCCGATATACTCAACATTGCCTGCGTCAATAGACGAAGCGTTACACTGATAGAAAGCTCCTCCGGCGATACATTTTATATTATCCGGCAGAACTACAGATTCACTGTCTCCGTAATATCTGTAAAGGACATTGTTTCCGAGCATAATATACTCATTTCCGTCATTCCGGAGTTTTTGTTCATACTCCGTGGATAAGAAAACCTTGCTGCCCAGTTTTTGCAGACCTGCCGGTATATGTACATCTTCAAGCTGTTTATCGCACATAAAAGCCCAGTCGTCTATCTCAGTTACGGTATCAGGTATTTCGATGCTTTTCAGCTTTGGACAGTAAGAAAATGCGCTCATACCTATCTTTTCGGCGTGATCCGGAAGTATTACGCTTTCAAGGTTATTGCAGTCCGAGAAAATAATGTCAGATATTTCAGTGACATTTTCCGGAAATACAAAGCTTCTGACAGAGGAACTGTGGAAAGCTCCGTATTCTATTTTTGTTACACTATCAGGAAGCAGTATCTCCCTGCTCTTGCAGCCTTCAAAAGCGTCTTTACCTATCTCGGTTACGGGCAGACCTTTTATTTTCTCAGGAACTTGTACTTTTGGACGGAATCCCTTATATTCGTTTATTGTTATGCCGTTTTCGTTCTCTGAATAGTCAAACGTAAATGCCGGAGCAGGCGTGAATTTGAAGTAAGCGCAGACGGCAAGAATGCTGAAAGTAGTTGATGCGAGTATTATTGCGGTTTTATTTTTCATGCATGATCCCCCATATATATGAACAAAGTTCGGTATAGCTTTTTTATATTATACACCGTGCAAGTGAAAAAGTCAATTTCTGAGCAGTGCCATTGAGGAAGGTCGAGGGCAGTCTTGCTCCGGAGGATATCAAAAAGGCAAAGGCAGAGCTGAGGGAAGCACAGAAGAACGTCCGTGACTTCATCGCTCAGACCAACGCCGAAGAGGGTGGAAGAATACTCGTCCGTGATCCGGTGCAGGAGAAGATCTACGGAGGTGAGGTTCTTGCAGATAATGCAAAGACCACTAAAGTAAATGAGAGCAAAGCAATTCCCGATACTTCAAGCAGTTTCGCACCTGCTAAGACCATTGAAGAAGCTGAGAAATTCGCTCTTGAAAATGGTGTCCGCCACGTTAATTACAGCGACTTACCGCTTGAAACTGCGAATCTGCTCAATGAGGCGGCTATGACACTTCCCGAAGATATCCGACCTGCATACATCGGCTCAGGAAAAAGCGTTCAGAAAGTTACAGGTAAAAAGTTCCCCCGAAAGGAAAAGGAATATTACGGCGTACATATGGACGTTCTGCAAATGCACTTCGGCGAATATCCGAACATCGAGTATGACTTCGAGGGCGGTGATGTTGTTGGTATAAGCACAGCGTATAAAACGCCTGAAAAGATACATAAGTCCAAAGTTGAGGGCAACAAAGCCTATGCTGAAAAGCACGACGGACATACTCAGTTCTTCAACGAGAACGGCAAAAGTACGGCATTTCACGAAATGGGACATGTTTACGCAGACAAGAAAGGCATTCCAGAAGGATTTGCATCTGACGCTGAACGTTGGCTCAAAGAGAGCAAATGCGATATGCTGAAATCCACTGATGAGGCATGGGCAGAAGCGTGGGGAGCTTACCACACTAAAAATCCCAATTTGCCCGATTATATTGCTGAATATGTTGAAAAGGCTACAAATACGCCTGTTAACAAACAGTCTATTGACAAATTCTCAAAGAGTGATATAATTGAAGAAAAAGGTAGAAAGCTATCTCTTAATGACTTAGAAGATTTTGAAAAATGGCAGAATGATTATTATAACGCAAATAGCGGTGTATCATTCACAAGGCAGGATAACCCTAATATTTTCGAGTATACAGGTGGTTCTTATGAGGCAGTGAATGGTGTTCTTCGTGGCGGTGAAATGCTTGAAAAAGTAAAACGGCGCTATGGCACAGCTTTCGACCAATCGAAGTATGAAAGAATTTCTGAGGGAATATCCTCTGAATTATCTAAATTCAAACTAAACGGGACGTTGGAATTACGGCGTTCTGTTAGCAATGTAGATTTCATAACAGGCTCGACGTCTTCTGTTGAAGATATGCAAAAGGCTATTGGAAAGACGTTTGTTGAGAAAGGCTTTACAAGCGCAACAGTATGTTCAGATACAATGCTGCCATTCGGATACGGCAGCTCAAATCGTACGACGCTTGAAATAGTCGCTGACCCACGTTATACCAAAGGTGCTTATATCTACAAAATTTCCGAGCACCCTGCGGAATTTGAATTTCTCATTGACAAGAATACTGCGTACAAAGTTATTGACGCAGGCGAAAGAGAAATCGAAGTCAAGGATTTTAGAGGTAACATTCGCAAAGAAAAAGAGCGCTATATGAGATTGCAGGTGGTCAAAAATGATTGAAAACCCTTATAATTGGTATACAGAATGTATCGAATACGCTGTGAAAAATAAGCGTTCGATGCAATATGGTATGTTTTTCCTGCTTAAAGATAACGTGCCTGAAAACATAAGAAACAGTTACAAGAAATATCTTGATTTATGTATAAAGCCTTTCTTATCGAATGAGCTGCATATTCTTGAAAACAATAAAATTATCGGATTTCTTGAAACAGATAATCCGATTGAGCTTGAACAAATTGAGCTTTTCAAGCAGCTTGTCGAAAAGGGCTATATAAACAATGATATTTTTCCGCCTAAGA
>DEBW01000175.1:34130-34415 GCA_002348905.1 Ruminococcus flavefaciens
CACCGCTGAGGTGCATTTTTTATACCCAAAAACAAGAAAGAGAGGTCATGACCATGCCAACAGAAAACACTGATACAAAGGACGTTCAGAACACCGCAGAAGCGCAGAACAATGCTACAGAGGATAATACATCCACCGAAGCAAAGAACGGCTCTGCAAGCGAATCTGAGCAGTCTGAGAGCACACTCCCGAAAACTCAGGAGGAGCTTGACAAATTTGTTGAGCGTCAGGTAAAAGTTGCACGATTTTAGATAATCATAACCACCACTGAAGTGGTGGTTTGCA
>DEBW01000103.1:0-457 GCA_002348905.1 Ruminococcus flavefaciens
GCAGCTGCACTCATCTGTCCATCGACGGAAGCATTATATACCCAGAACGGATAATATACACCTGACAGTTTTTCAACCTGATCTTTTGTAAAAAAAGCCTTCGGCACGAAGCGTTTATGACGGACATAGTCCAGAAAAATCTCTTCCGCCTTCTTTTTATCATACTTGAACGGGATCAACTTGTCCGGCAGGTACTTCCCGGACAGCTTTCCCTCCAGAACGATCGGATTGTGGCAATAATAGCAGAAGGTTGCAGCGGTTGTCTCATCTGTGATCACAGTCGCTCCACAGCTCGGGCAGGTATATAAAACCGCTCCGGTCTGCTCCTTGTTCTTTCCGTCGGCAGATGGCTCTTTCCCCTTCAGTCCGAGATATGCAGCTTCCTCTTCTGTGACTGTTTGTTCACCTGCCTGCTGCGGTGCCAGCTTTTCCAGTTCCTCCTGGGTAAACTCTGACA
>DEBW01000103.1:741-1982 GCA_002348905.1 Ruminococcus flavefaciens
TGGCACGAGCTCCCGATGCCTGCTGGCCGCCCTGTGTGTTCTGTGCATACTGCCCCGGCTGCTGATATGGATTCTGCTGTCCATAAGGATTCTGTCCGCCTGCCTGATTCATCTGCATCTGCATCAGATTCATCTGACTTGCAGACTGAGAAAAAGCGCCGGCCGACTGCATGCCAAATCCCATTCCCATGTAGGCTGCTCCTGCGCCTGCCGGGTTTGATCCTGCAGACTGCAGCCCCTGCGCGATCGAGCTCTGCACAAAGCCTTCCCGAATTGACGGGTCCTGCATCATGGCACCCTGATTGCGCATGTTGATCAGCTTCTGTGACTGTTCATCGTAGGAGATACTGCCAATCCCGACTGAAACAATCTCTATTCCTCTTGTCTTTGTCCAGCTCTCGTCAAGGGCGTCCGCCATGTATCTGGAAAGCTCTGTCCCCTTGCCGGCTACATAGGAGATCCGGACCCCATCAGCGCTCATCTTATTGATTGCAGTCTGGAGTGCTTCAAGGAACTCGTTCAGGAACTGCTCGTTGATATCCTCCACTTCAACGTGGGATGCATTCCTCGGCACACAGTTTGCATAGAACAGAAGCGGATTGGTGATCCGGATCGAGTAACTGCCAAACGCTCTCAGAAACAATTCCGAATTATAGAAACTGTCGAAATAATTGATCGCATTCCTGGTTCCGAAGCGAATCCCCTTGATCTCCTGCAGGTTGATATAATAAACTCTCTGGTTCTGCGGTGTTGTCCCGCCAAACTTGAAACGTTCCCAGACATCCCTCAGGCTTTTCTTGATCTCCCCCTGAAACAGAGACGGCTGTGAGGAATTGTCAACTACAAAATATCCAGGCTCTGCAGAATAGTCGATGATCTTCCCTCCGTCTGTCAGAAGCATAAACTGGTTGTCGTAGACATGGATGACAGAGCCATTTGAGATCACCTCTCCGCCCTTCACATAAGATTGTCCTTTTTTCTGAACGCCTCTTGTAAAAAGCGTCTGAGCCCCCATATCAACGGGTTCTACCGCGTCCTTCCACTGGTCTCTCAGCGCTCCTGACACAGAACCAACTGCCGCACGAATAATTCCCATAGTTTCTCCTTTTCTGGCTGCAGACTGCCGCCTGTAAAAAAGACCTTCAGCTCCGGTCGGCTATTCTCTTTTCAGATGAACTCCCCCGAAAGCCAAAGGTCTGACTTCCTATTTATCGTGTTTCTGCTGTATTCCTGCTGTATTT
>DEBW01000103.1:2042-20543 GCA_002348905.1 Ruminococcus flavefaciens
GTCCTGACTTGCAAGCTTTGCTGCCTGATCTGCCGTAGCGAGGGCATCAAATACTTCGTCGAGATTTCCGTTCATCATATCCTCAAGGCGGTATATAGTAAGACCTATGCGGTGGTCAGTAAGTCTGCCCTGCGGGAAATTATATGTGCGTATGCGCTCTGAGCGGTCGCCTGTTCCGACCTGCATTTTACGCTCAGAAGCCACCTTTGCAGCCTGCTCCTCCAGCATAGCCTCATAAATACGGCTGCGGAGTATCTTCATAGCCTTGTCCTTGTTTTTATGCTGACTGCGCTCGTCCTGACATTCAACNNTCCTCATTCTCCTCCAGCTTCAGCATGTAAAGTCTCGATTTCAGAATCTGCATTGCCTTCGCTTTATTCTGGAACTGGGAGCGCTCATTCTGGCAGGTGACAACAATGCCGGTCGGATAATGCGTAATTCGAATCGCAGACGACGTCTTGTTGATATGCTGTCCGCCGGCACCGCTTGCACGGAAATAATCTATCTTGAGGTCAGTCGGGTTTATTTCAAGCTCTACCTCGTCAGCTTCAACGAGGACAGCGACAGTAACAGTAGATGTGTGTATACGTCCCTGAGACTCAGTTTCAGGCACACGCTGTACACGGTGGACACCGCTCTCATATTTAAGGCGAGAGTAAGCGCCTTCGCCCTCGATAGAGAAGCTTATTTCCTTGAATCCGCCAAGCTCAGTAGGATTTGCGCTGAGTATCTCCTGTTTCCAGCCTTTTGCTTCAGCGTACATAGTGTACATACGGTAAAGGGAATTAGCAAAGAGAGAAGCTTCTTCTCCGCCTGCACCGCCACGTATCTCAATGATAACGTTCTTGTCATCGTTAGGATCTTTAGGCAGAAGGAGCACTTTCAGTTCATTTGTCTGCTCCTCCATGAGGGACTTGTTCTCCTCATACTCAGCCTGAGCCATTTCCTTGAAATCCTTATCAAGACCGCCTGCATCGAGAAGCTCCTTAGCCTCATTGAAAGAAGCCTCAGACCTTTTGTACTCACGGTACTTCTCGATAATAGGTGTCATATTCTTATATTCACGCATAAGCTGGGTATAGAGCTTATTGTCGCTTACGGTCTCCGGATCGGAGAGTTTTTCACTTATTTCTTCATATTTCTGCTCCATAAGAGCGAGCTTTTCAAACATTATATCTATCCTTCCGAAAAATTATGTAGTATGCAGGTATAATGTGTACTCTATCCCTCAGATTCTCTGCGTATCTTCTTGATATTCTTTTCTATCTTGTTTCGGGGGATCATAAATTCTCTGCCGCAGCCGGCACATTTCAGTCTGAAATCCATACCTGAGCGTATCACTATCATTTCATTAGCGCCGCAAGGATGCGGCTTTTTCATTGTAAGCACATCACCCGGTCTTACGTCCAAACTTTTCTCCTCCCTGCTTTGAAACTGCCGACACAAAAAATGCAGACAGCTCCCATATTTAAAAAAAATCGTACATTTCACATTATACCCTAAAATCCAACTTAAATCAATATCTATGAGGTATATTTTTTGAGTTTTGTGTAAAAATAATAAAAAGTCGGATAAAAAATAGATAATACAAACAAATATGATGTTAAAGGTGATAATTTTATGTTAATAAGAATTACCGCTGAGTTTGATTCCAGAGAAAAAGCAGAGGCTGTCATCGGAAGAATACGCAGCTTAGTAAAGGGCGTATACTCAATAAATCTGATGCAGAGCCGGATATCAAGCCGTTCATTTTCACGCAGAACAGGCAATTTATCGGAATTTATGCAAAATACCGGCACATTGATGTCAGCGGCGATAAATATGCCTGATACTGCTTTTGAAAGCTCAGTATCGTCACAGTGCCGAAAGACAACTGTATTCATCGTCTGTGACAGCAAATGTGACCGGAAGATACGCTCCATTCTCGAAGCAATGGGCGGAAAAAATATCAATTGACCTGTAAATATAAAGACATAATCTCACACCTCCGTGAATATCATTATCTCACAAGCCAAAACATTTCTACGGAGGTATAAATATGAACTACAGACCGGAAGGCTGTCTTTTCAGAACAGCTGAAAACCAACGAGCTATCTCAAATATTGAAGGCATTGAAGATGCCATGAAAAAAGGCACTATCCTTGAAGCAAGAGCAGCTTTGTGCGACAGCTCGCACGACCTCATCGTTGACCTTCCATGCGGCAAAGGTATAATTCCCCGTGAGGAGGGAGCTGTTGGCATAAAAGACGGAAAAACCCGTGACATCGCTCTCATATCACGGGTAAACAAGATAGTATGCTTCAAGGTCACTGAGATATGCACCGACAAGGACGGCAATACTATTATAAAGCTTTCAAGAGCCGAAGCACAGAGAGAATTTATCGAAAACTGCGTGAGAAAGTTCTCCGCCGGTGACGTTATAGAAGCAAGAGTAACTCACCTTGAACAATTCGGCTGCTTTGTGGATATCGGCTGCGGAGTGCCGTCACTCATACCTATAGATGCCATATCAGTATCTCGCATCTCCCACCCTTCTGACCGTTTCCATGCCGGACAATTCATAAGAGCCGTTGTGCGCTCAAATGAGAACGACCGCATTTGTCTCACGCATAAAGAACTCCTCGGCACATGGGAGGAAAATACCGCCTGCTTTGAAGCCGGCGAGACTGTATCAGGAGTGGTTCGCTCTGTTGAAGATTACGGCATATTCGTCGAGCTTAGTCCAAATCTTGCAGGACTTGCCGAACTTCGCAATGACGTTCACCCCGGCGAAAGCGTAAGCGTCTACATAAAGGCGATAATACCGGAGAAAATGAAAGTCAAGCTGGTAATAGTCGATACCTGCGAGGACTGTGAACCATGCCGGGACATCAACTACTTCTGAGAGGTGGAACATATCAGCCGCTGGGACTACGCTCCGGCAGAATCGGGACGGGATATCTCAACCGTGTTTGAATAAATCCACAATTATGCATTATAAATTAAAAAGCCACCCGTAAAGGTGGCTTTAATATTATAATAAGTATGATCAGAATGCGATCTGCTCAGCGATATGGTGAAGCTTCTCATCATATGGCTTAGACATAGAAAGAGCTTCCTGTATATCGTAGTCAACGATCTTGCTGTCCTTGATACCAACAACACGGTTGCCGATGCCCTGCTCAAGGAGCTCAACAGCATAGTAACCCATTCTTGTAGCTTCAACTCTGTCTCTGAGTGTCGGATTTCCGCCTCTCTGAACGTGACCGAGAATGGTAGCTCTTGTTTCGATGTGAGTTTTCTCCTGGATCATAGTAGCGATCTCCTGAGAGTGACCGATACCCTCAGCAACGATAACAACGAAATTCTTCTTGCCCTTTGCCTTCTTTTCGAGCATTACCTTTGCTATAGAGTCGATATCGTAAGGAACTTCCTTAGTGATGATATCTGTAGCACCGCAGGCAACACCTGTATTTACTGCGATATGGCCAGCGCCTCTGCCCATTACCTCAACAACAGAGCATCTGTCGTGTGACTGGGAAGTATCACGGAGCTTGTCAACCATTTCCATAGCTGTATTCATAGCTGTATCGAAACCGATAGTATAATCTGTGCAAGCGATATCGTTGTCGATAGTACCAGGGATACCGATGCAGAGAACACCCTTTGCAGAAAGGTCAGCAGCACCTCTGAATGAGCCGTCGCCGCCGATAACTACAAGACCTTCGATACCAAGTTCAGCGCACTTAGCTCTAGCCTTTTCAACGCCCTCTTCTGTTCTGAATTCAGGACATCTTGCTGTATAGAGAACAGTACCGCCTCTGTGGATTATGTCAGAAACGCTTCTCTCGTCCATCTGGAAAATGTCGCCTGTGATAAGTCCGACGTAACCTCTGCGGATACCATAAACTTCCATGCCCTTGCTAAGAGCTGTTCTTACGACTGCTCTTACAGCAGCATTCATGCCCGGAGCGTCACCGCCGCTTGTCAGTACGCCAATTTTCTTGATCATAAAAAATTCTCCATTCTGCACTTTGCGTATATTAGTCTGCGGCTTATTCAGCCTAAGCAGTATAATTCCATACAATATATATTTTAACGCTTTTTTGTCATATTGTCAAGTAGATTCTGATAAAAATTATCTATAAATGAAATTTTCATATCAATCCAAGCATATCCGGCGGAAAATAGCCTGACATAGCCTTATAACTTTCTTCACATACCCTTAGTGAAAGCGGAGTTTTCAAGCGTATTTTCTTCCGCTGGTCGGTAAGATAGAAGCACACTTCTGTTTTTCCGGGATAAGCTGTACAAATTTTCTTTATCGTGTCAGCAGGTATGTCCGCTGAATTTGTTTTTATGCAAAGGCGCATATTCATGGCTTTGCGTTCAAATTCACGCTCCGGCACGATGCTGTCGCATATAACAGTGAAGCTGTCCTCTTTTGCTGAGATTTTTCCGCTTATATAGACGATATTCTCCTCTATGAGGTAAGATGAAAAAAGCTCAAAAAGGTCAGGGAATACTACAGCTTCAAGCTCCTCAGTGCCGTCAGAGACCGTCATGAAGCTCATTTTTCTGCCATTTTTGGTTATATGTATCTTGCTTTCCTGAATTATACAAAGCAGTTTTACATTGTCTCCGTCTTTAAATTCTCCGGAAGCAACCGCCGCTGTACTTTTCACATGGAGCAGTCTGCCGAAATAGTCATACTCCGAAACAGGATTTCCGCTGAGGTACATACCTGTAGCTTCTTTCTCCATGGAATAGAGCTTTTTCGGCTCAAATTCAGGGACAAACGGTATACGCACATTCATTTCTGCGGTATCAGAATCACCGAAAAGGTCGAGCTGCCCCTCTATAACTCCCCTGCTGCCGCTTCCTGAGATGTCCATGAGCATTTCGTAGTTTTCGAGCATCTGCCGGCGGTTTAGTCCGAGACCGTCAAAAGCTCCGGCTTTTATCATATTTTCAAGAGCTTTTTTATTAAGCTCCCTGCCGCTGACACGCTCGCAGAAGTCTTGCAGGCTCTTGAAATCTCCGCCGGTTTCACGTTCACGTATCATCCTTTCAGCCAGACCTTCGCCAATATTCTTTATAGCTAAAAGTCCGAAATACATCTTTCCGCCTGTATAGGTAAATCCTTTCATACTGCGGTTTGCGTCCGGACAAAGCACCTCTGTTCCGGCTGAACGGCACTCGCTGATATAATATGCAAGCTTTCCCGAAAGTCCCATAACGCTTGACATCAGAGCCGCCATGTATATACCTCTGTAGTGGTATTTCAGATAGGCGGTCTGATAGGCAAGATACGCATATGCTGCTGCATGGGACTTGTTGAACGCATAGGACGCAAAGCTCACCATTTCGTCAAAAATAGCATTTGCAGACTCCGCAGGCACTCCGTTTTCAACCGCTCCGCTGACAAAGCTTTCACGCTCACTGAGCATGACATCATGCTTTTTCTTAGCCATTGCACGGCGCACGATATCGGCGTGACCGTAGGAATATCCGGCGAGTTTCCGGCATATCTCCATTACCTGCTCCTGATACACCATTACTCCGTATGTGTCGGCGAGTATCTCTTTCAGCTTCGGGTGGATGTACTTTATCTTGTCAGGATTCTTTTTGTTTTCGATGTAGACCGGTATCGACTTCATAGGGCCAGGACGGTACAGCGAGAGTATTACTATCAAGTCTTCAAGACGTTCCGGCTGCAAGTCTATAAGCTTTTGTGTCATGCCGTCACTCTCGAACTGAAAAACTCCGGCAGTCTCGCCCTTTGCAAGCATACGGTAAACGTCAGCATCATCAGTCGGTATCTTCCCGATGTTGAAATCCGGTTCAGTAAGACGTATACCGTTGACTGCCTCTTTTATAATAGTAAGGTTCCGCAGACCGAGAAAGTCCATTTTTAGCAGTCCGAGAGATTCAAGGTACTCCATTGTGTACTGTGTGGTAATGGTATTGTCGTTGCGCTGTAACGGCACAAGGTCATCAAGAGGTACGGCAGATATCACAACTCCGGCAGCGTGTGTAGAAGTATGACGAGGCATTCCCTCAAGCTGCAATGCAAGGTCAATCAGCTTTTTCACTGACCTGTCAGAACGGTATACCGCAGCAAGGTCAGGATTCTCACGGAGAGAAAAGCTCAGGTCATTTTTCGGATCTATCATTTTTGATACTTTGTCTCCGAGCTGGTAAGGAAGTCCCATGACACGGGCAATATCACGCACGGCTGCTCTTGCTTTCAACGTATCGAAAGCCACTATCTCTGACACCTTGTCAGCTCCGTACTTCTGAACAACGTAGTCCTTGACCTGCTGTCTGCCGATGATACAGAAGTCGATATCAAAATCCGGCATACTCACACGCTCAGGGTTGAGGAATCGCTCAAACATGAGATTGAACTTTATCGGGTCAATGCCGGTTATGCCGATACAGTACGCAACAAGACTTCCTGCACCCGAACCTCTGCCAGGTCCTACGGGAATATCATGCTCACGGGCATAGCGTATAAAGTCCCATACTATTAAAAAGTAGTCGGTAAAATGCTTCTCGGTAATGACTGAAAGCTCGTATTCAAGGCGTTTGACGGTACTCTCAGGCACTTCTCTGCCGTACCGCTTATACATACCTCTGAAACTCAGGTCATGGAGGTACTTGTCGTTGTCGGTAACTCCGCTGACTTCAAAATGTGGTATTTTTATTGCACTGTCAAAGTTCATATCAACATTACAGCGCTCAGCTATCGAAGCGGTATTCGACACAGCTTCTTCATGTCCGGCAAAAATCAAAGCCATTTCATCCGCCGATTTTACGTAAAATTCGTCAGTCTCAAAGCTCATACCATTAGGATCATCGAGATTTTTTCCTGTCTGTATGCAAAGAAGCACTTTTTGCATCTCGGTATCATTTTTGGTAATATAATGACAGTCGTTAGTTGCTGCAAGAGGTATTCCTGTCTCTGCTGAAAGTCTGTAGAGCTGCGGAAGTATCTCCATTTCTTCACGTATGCCGTGATTCTGTACCTCGATAAAGTAGTTGCCTTCGCCGAAAATCTCCCGATATTCCAGCGCTTTCGCCTTTGCTGCATCATACTGACCGTTGCTGAGAAGTCTCGGTATCTCGCCGATGATACATCCCGAAAGGCAGATAAGTCCCTCATGGTACTTTTTCAGCAGGTCTTTGTCAACTCTCGGACGGTTGTAAAAGCCCTCGATAAATCCGGCAGAAACAAGCTTCACAAGATTGCTGTAGCCCTTGTTGTTCTCGCAGAGCAGTATCAGGTGATACGGCTTAGAATCGAGCTTTGCGTCCATATCGAACCTTGTCCTCGGAGCTACGTACACCTCACAGCCTATGACAGGCTTTATTCCGGCATTTTTAGCAGTTTTCCAGAACTCAGCCACGCCGTACATATTTCCGTGGTCGGTTATTGCAACGGCAGTCTGCCCCAGCTCTTTCACTCTTTCCATGAGCGAGGTTATACGGCAAGCGCCGTCAAGGAGACTGTACTGGGTATGCACATGGAGATTTACAAAATCTTCACTTCTCATCGGTAATACTTGCCTTTCTTATCTCGTCAGCTATTTTTGCAAGCTTCTTAAAACGGTGGTTAACTCCAGAGCGGCTTATCGGCTCGGAAAGGCTGTCGCCTATCTCCTGTAGGCTCATGCCTGAATTATCAAGGCGAAGCTCTGCGACCTCACGCAGTTCGTCGGACAGGCTTTCAAGTCCCTGAGTACGTGCGATGAGGAGTATGTCCTCCTGCTGTTTCATAGCGGCGGCAACTACCTTGTCTATATTTGCGCTGTCGCAGTTGGCGATGCGGTTAGCCTTGTTTCTTACGTCTTTGTATATTTTAACGTTCATAAGTTCAAGCGTACACTGCTGTGCGCCGATAAAGGTGAGAGTGTCCTCAATTGATTCGCTGCCCTTGATATAGACTATGTACTGTCCACGCCTTACGGCAGTACGAGCCGTTACACCGATGTCTCCGAGGAGCGATACAAGCTGTTCCGCAAGTTTCTCAGCGGTAGCAGTAAATTCAAGGTGGTACTCCTTTGCAGGATCGTTTACGCTGCCGGATGCAAGAAATGCACCTGCGGTGAACATTCCAAGTCCTGATGTAGGGATAAGCTCCTGATCGAAATAGCGGTCATTTTCGTCAAGACGGTACTTTTCAAAGACACGGCTGATAAGCTCAAAGTCGTTTATCTCGCAGATATAGAGTTTTTTACCTCTGTTTTCAGAATCACGCCGCTCGGCAGAGCTGTGGAACACCCTGTCAAAAAGGTACGAAAAAGTATCAGCAGCAGTACTGCTCTTGCTCTGAAACACTATTTCCTCACGGCTGAGATGCCTGCAAAAGAGCAGCATACCGTAAAGACAGGCAAAACGGCTGTTTTTATCGGTTATTGAAGAACGTATCTCAGCTCTGACTTCATTTGAAAAAGACATATTTTCAGCTCCACTCAAAGAATATCCGCATAACGATGTATGCGGACATAGTAATATTATGAACGTTTAAAACATGGAATATCAGTATTTTTTCTCCTTTGTGATATCCCTGTGGTACTTCTGCACCTTGTATCCGTTTTCGGAAAGATGCTCTGACATACGCTCGGCAAAGGTTATCGACCTGTGCTTTCCGCCGGTACAGCCAAAAGCTATAACGAGCTGGCTCTTTCCTTCGCTGACATAGAGCGGAAGAAGGTAGTCGATAAGGTCGGTAAGCTTTCTGAAAAGCTCCTGTGACTGCTCAAAGCTCATGACGTAATCCTGTACGCAGCTTTCAAGACCAGTGTGATTTCTCAGATCAGGGATATAGTAAGGATTAGGCAGACATCTCACATCAAAAATGAGGTCTGACTCTGTGGAAACGCCATACTTGAAGCCGAATGACATTACCTTTACCACGAGTGAATCCAGCTTATTGTCAAGGAATATAAGCTTTATCTGTTCTTTTAGCTGTGCTGCTGTAAACCCTGATGTCTCAATATAGAAGTCAGCTATCTCACGCAGGGTAGAGAGCTGATTGCGCTCATAGTGGATAGCCTCATGGAGATTGCCGTTGAATTTCTCATCAAGAGGATGCTTACGGCGTGTCTCCTTGTAGCGCTTTATGAGAACTTCGTCATCAGCTTCGATGAAAAGCACCTTCACTTCAACGTCATTCTCAGTTTTCAGGCTCTGCCATGCACGGAATATCTCCGCAAACATATCACCTGTACGTATATCGACAGCAACAGCTATCTTATCTTTTCCCAGTTCGGACTTGCGGCAGAGGTCAACGAACTGCGGTATAAGCTTAGGAGGGATATTGTCGATACAGTAGTATCCTATATCCTCCATAACGTCCATGACGCTCGATTTTCCCGAACCGGACATTCCTGTAACAATAAGTAATTTCATAGTATTCCTCTTTATTTGAGTATTACCGGTTCAAGCTCAAGGGTATAACCGGTTTTTTCCTTTACTATTTTAATAATATCGCTGCAAAGCTCCAACACATCACTGCACGTAGCATCGCCGGTATTTATAACGAAGCCTGCGTGTTTCTCGCTTACCTGAGCACCGCCACGGCTCATACCTTTGAGCCCGCACTGGTCTATCAGCTTTGATGCATAGCTTCCCTCAGGACGCTTGAATGTACTTCCTGCGCTTGGATATTCAAGAGGCTGCTTGGAGCTTCTTTTGCCCATACATTCAGTCATTGCAGCCTTTACAGCATCGGGATCACCCTCAGTGAGCTTCATGGTGACAGAGGTTATGATGCAGTCTCTGTCGGAGAAGAAGCTGTGTCGGTAGGAAAGCTCCATATCCTCTATGCTGATATCGCAGATATTGCAGTTTTCGTCGATATACTGAGCAGAAACGACAACATCCTTCATCTCGCTGCCGTAAGCTCCGGCATTCATATAAAGAGCGCCGCCTACTGTACCAGGTATACCGAAAAGGTTCTCCATACCAGTAAGACCTCTCTGCTGGGCGTGTACACAGGCAGACGCAAGGAGCGTACCAGCCTGACATTTTATAGTTGTTCCTTCCATAGTGATATTAGAGAAATCACTTCCGAAGAGGAGTATAACTCCGTCAAATCCCTCGTCAGCAGGAAGAACATTGCTTCCCCTGCCGAGTACGCCGTACTTTATTCCGCCGGCTTTGAGGTATTTCAGAAGCTCAACAGCAGAAACGGCTGAATTAACGCTTATAAGTGCTCTGCAAGAACCGCCCAGTCTGAAAGTAACGTACTCTTTCAGCGGACATTCCGGTATTATCTTACATCCGAGCTTTTCGCACAGAGCGGTCAGTTCGCTTAGATTTATCATTGTATAGCCCCCGGTCGTATCAGAATGATTCATAATTTCTTACAGTTTCCTTCGGATCTGACTCCATGCCGAGTCTGTGGAGAAGCTCAGCAGCAGCATTATATCCCATTTTCTTCTGTCTGTTGTTCATAGCAGCAACTTCAAGGATAACTGCAAGGTTACGTCCTGGTTTTACAGGGATAGTAAGAGACGGTATCTTTACGCCGAGAAGGCTTACATATTCGGTATCAACGCCCATTCTGTCGTATACCTTTTCTGAATCCCACTGTTCAAGCTCAACAACGAGGTCAAGCTTCTCTGTCATCTTAACAGCACCGATACCAAAGAGACGGCGTGCATTGATTATGCCTATGCCTCTGAGTTCGAGGAAGTGGCGGATATTGTCAGGAGAGCTTCCGACAAGGCTTATATTAGATACCTTTCTTATCTCAACAGCATCGTCAGCAACAAGTCTGTGACCACGCTTAACAAGCTCGATAGCAGTTTCGCTCTTACCAACACCGCTCTCGCCGGTTATGAACACACCTTCGCCGTATATCTCGATGAGTACGCCGTGACGGGTAACTCTTGGAGCGAGGTTGAGGTTGAGGAATGCGATAAGACCTGACATGAAGTTGGAAGTGCTCTCCTTGCTTCTGAGGAGCGGTACTTCATACTCCTTTGCAAGCTCCAGCATTTCTGCGAAATACGGCAGTTCTCTTGTGATGATGAGTGCCGGGAGCTTCTGTGCAAAGAGGAGCTGTAATCTCTCCTTGCGAGTCTTTTCGTCGATAGTTGAAAGGTAGGCAAACTCCATTTTGCCGATTATCTGGATACGCTCCGGATTGAAGTACTCATAGAATCCCATGAGCTGAAGTCCCGGACGGTTTACATCATTTTCGCTTATGAGTATCTCCTCTGGGTTCTTGTGAGTATGTATAACTTCAAGCTGATACTCGTCGATTATCTTCTGTAATGATACTGTAAAATTCTCTGCCATGTTTTTCTCCGATCTCCGAATAATTCGGGTTTATTTTTTGCGTTATTCAGCCGATGACGAATGATGAATAGCCATAACTGCTTATCACTTTGCTGGCGTTGAGAAGTTCCTGAGCAGTTCTTCCCTCGCCTGAGAGCCTTACTATCACATTGAAGTCAGCAAGGTCATCTTTGACGAACTTCAGACACTTGTCAGCTATCTCGTCAGGAGTTCCCTCAAACTCATAGAGCATCTGACCGTTGGTGATACCGCCTTTAAGTTCCTCAACGTCGATATTCACGACAACTGTATTTGCCGAGAGAAGCATAGGTTTCAGTACATCTCCGTTGCCTCTGAGCATATCAGCCGCCGATACCTCGATATACATCGAAGCTCCGTTGGTAACAGCCTTGTCGTAGAGCATATTTGCCGCAGAAGTAAGTGCCATGAAGCGCTCGGTCTTACCCAGTTTCTCGTCAAGAAGCTCTAAGTCTGATTCTCTGAAATAAGGGAACATTATGTCTGAGCAAACAACCCTGTCAAAGCCTGCGGCGGACACTTCGCTGACGATATCCGAAACGTAGCTGAGAGCTGACGATGAAAACGGAGAAACCCACGGTTTACCGCCGTTTGCAGGATCATTATCGAGCCACTGTGAGCCGTCATCAACGGTCTTGAATCCGGTATCCGGATACGACACCGGCAGGATATTGTCGCAGAACACGCTCACGGATGCAGCCGGTTTATAGCCGCTTTCCTTTATTGCCGAGTTGATATCGCCAAGTGTGAGCGATGACTGTATAGCTCCCGACATTTTAGCTTCGGCGCATGAGCTTGCGTAGTACACCTTTCCTCCCTTTACTTTCAGCGGAACTTCCACATACTCTATCCCTTCGCCCTGAGGCACGGAATTGAGAGCAGACTGCAAGGACTTCATATCAGTGAGGTCGCTTGCTCTGAGGTGAGCCGCAGTAAAAAGTTCAGCGGTGATCTTTTCACCGGAAGAAGGATCTGTTGCACCTTCTGTCACATCGCCGGATGTATTCTCCTCAGCCTTTGTGCTTTCTGAGGGTTCATCGCCTTTATGCTGGGTATAGTTGATTATAGGTTCAGCCACGCTGTATCCTATAAATCCGATACCTCCGATAAGCAGCACAGTAAGAAGTCCCGACATGAATTTACCGGCAGGACTTTTACCATAGTAGTTTTTTTCTTTTGTTTTGTAGATTTTCCTTCCTTTGTTTTTGCGTTTCATCAAATGATTCTCCCGTATACGTATATTTAGAAGCGCATATATTTATCTGAGCGCATAAACTGCCATTGAAATAAGTCCGAGGTAGATCAGCATAGCCGGAAAGCCTCTGAAAGCAGCCGGAACTTTGGAAGAATTAAGCTTCCTGTAAGCTGCTGTGAGGATAAATGCCGCAAGTATAAAGCCTGAACCGGCTTCTGCGCCTGCGGAAACGAAACTCATGAAATGGTTGTATTCCGGCATAGTCTCTGCTCTGCCGGCAACGGTTATGACCGTACCCATAACAGCGCAGTTGTATGCTGAGAGGTGGACATACTTCCTCGCTTTTTTGAATGTTTCACCGCCCGCAAAATAAAGGGCAGCAAGAAGAAGCACATATATTATACCTATTATTAATACATAAAAGAGCAGAGTAAGGTCTGCTATACCTGACGGCAGGAGATTCTTTATAAAATATGCTGCTCCTGAGCCGAGGGTAGTAAATATCGTTATGGTTATAGCAGTCCAGAGCAGGTTTTTCTTATTGCCGGCTGCTATGAAAAGGGTGCTTGTACCCAATGCCTGCATGAGTATGAGGTTTGAGGAAAGGAGTACAACGAATTCAATTACCATGAACATCGCTGTCACCACCTCCTTCGTTTTCCTCTCGTCTTACGGCTGAACGTACCGCACGGTAAAGTCCGCAGAAAAGTCCGAGGAATATAAAGCCTCCGAAAGGCATACCAAGTCCGCTGATGATAGTGTCAGCGTCAACGACTCTGCCGTTGATAGTGCCTGAACCTAAAAGCTCACGGATAAACGCCGTGATGAGCATAACTGCATCAAATCCGAGTATATAGAATACCAGTGAAGCTATCATAGGCAAACGCTTCATGCGGTAAAATTTAGTCTCGGACTGCACTATTATAAGCGAATTTACGGCAAGCAGAGGAAAATAAATACCGACTCTTCCGATGACCTCAGGGAAGAACATTCCTGCCGCCGTTCTTACCGGTATATAAACCAGTGATGCGATGACTGCGTATATGATTATCTTTGCGGCATAAGGCAGCTTCTTCGGCACGAATGAGCCAAGTATCACCGAGAAGAAAGTGATAGCCGAAAATGCATAGATAAGCGCTATGGCATTGCTTATGTCAGTTCCGCACATTATAACGGGTGATATGACCATAAGCGAGGAAAGCACTGTATTATCGCCTACAAGACCGTCAAAGACCGATGTCTTTCTATTCTTCATCTGCTGCTGCCTCCTCTGTAACAGTATCATCAGCGTTTTCCTGTGCCTGTAACAGTTCAGAAGCTGCTTCTTCTGCACGGATGTTCTCGATGTGCTTTTCAAGGTTCTTGAAGCCGAGAGCTGCCGGAGTGAACACCAGTGATATCAGGACTATGCTGTTTTCCTTTGCACTTGTGAGAGTGTAGATATAGGCAAAGGCTGCAAGGAAGAATCCGTAGAAGAATGCAAAATATCCACGCTTCGGAGCAACTCTCCTGTCAGCGATGATATATATTGCCGCAAACAGCACCATGTTCATGACTATGCTGTACTTCACAGAGCCGGCTTTTGTTACTCCTGCCGGAACAATGTACGCAAGGAGCGCTGTTGCGGAAACTGTACCAATGAAAGCTCCTGCGGATATCGAGCGTCTGAAAAGAAGCACTATCGCTGCAACTGAAAGCAGAAGTACGCTTACAGCTCCCGGAGGTCCGCAGAAATTGCCCATGAGCAGTTCAAAGTCAGATATGCTGAGCTTGCCGTTTATGTTGAAGCTGTGGCTCGCAGAGCTGACAAGGCTGCCGGCTTTTTCAAAGATGCCGGTATGGGTGTGAGGTTCGGGGTACATGAGCAGCAGGCTTTTCCATGATGTATAGATGAATACATAAGCCGCTGCCGCAGGTGAGAATATCATGTTCAGTCTGCCGCCAAAGACATTCTTTGCTGCAACAACTGCAAATACACAGGCTATAGCTGCTATCTTGTAGTCAAAGGCCGCCGGCAGCATCAGGGCGATTATCAGCGCATCTGACACGCAGGTAAGGTCGTCAGCCGTGAATTTACGCTTCATAAGGCGCAGAGATATAAGCTCTGCCGCAAGGGATGCTCCCACGCACACACAGCCCAGTACGACTGAACGTATGCCGTAGTAGAAATACTCCATAAGCTCAAGTGTCAGCAGAGTTATCATTATGTCTATCCAGATGAATCTCTCGGATTTTATCTTAGTTTGCATCAAGCCTCTCCCTTTATCTTTTTTACGGCTTCGGACATATCCTCAGCTTTAAAAAGGCAGCTTCCTGAAACAAGCACATTTGCACCTGCTTCTCTCGCAACGGGAGCAGTCTCATAGTTTATACCGCCGTCGACCTGAACGTCACAATCAAGGTGAAGTTCTTCTATCTTCTGACGGATAAGGCGTACTTTGTCTACAGTTGAGCTTATGAAGCTCTGACCGCCGAAACCGGGTTCAACAGTCATAACAAGGAGCATATCAAGCTCCGGCAGGAACTCATAAATACTCTCAGCAGGAGTATTCGGCTTGATAGCAACAGCAGCCTTAGCTCCGGCGGACTTTATCGCACGGATAGTGGCGAGGGTATCGCTCTGACTTTCGGAGTGGAAACTGATTATATCAGCTCCGGCTTTTGCAAAGCGTTCCACGTATTTTGCAGGATCAGCTATCATGAGATGAACGTCAAGCGTCATATCTGTAGCTTTTCTCACCTGTTCGAGCACAGGCAGTCCGTAGGTGATGTTGTTGACGAAGATGCCGTCCATAACATCAAAATGGAGCATATCAACTCCGTTCTTTTCGAGCTTCTCAATTTCGCTCTTGATATTCAGCAAATCAGCGCTGAGCACTGACGCAGATACATAATAATTCATTTTTTATCACTTCCTGATTTTCATACACTTTTATTATATAATATTTCGCCTGAAACGTCAATATGCTTTTCTAAAAAATTATTTTACATATTTAAAGTGCTTGACTATAATATGTATATAGTAGTATAATATATTCATATAATGTTTGTTATTTTAAGGAGGTATTAATTATGGAACAAACTAAAAAAACTTTAAAGCAGACGACTGCAATGCTTCTCGCAATGATAATGTTCATTGCCGGATTCGCATTGCTGCCGGAAAAGACGATGCTGACTTCAAATGCAGCTTCAAACTATCTGACATGGAAATCGACTGACGCAGAGTATAAAAAAGTATATCATCCATTCCTAACTTATGCAACACTCGCAGTCTATACAGGCTATGCAAGCAAAGACCCATCTGTTTTCAATCCCAAAACCCTTGAAACTGATATGCTGGCAAAAAGCAAGAACAATCTCCAACCAAGCGACATTTACAAAGTCATTCCGGAACTTGAACCTCTTGACATTGTAATACGCAAGAATGCCAGCACCAAAGAGATAGCATCACTTGTAAAAACATACGCAAAGAAAGGCTATGCAGTTTTAGGCGAATACAGTATTTTATACAGCTTTGTTGTTATCGGCGATGTTTCAGACACCGATTTTAAAATCAAAGATGAGAATTGTGTGTATTCAACTTTCTCAGAAGCAGCAAAAGCACACCCTGAATATCTTACTGACCTGACATTATATGTTTTCCAATCAAAAAATAAAACCACCGTTATTGATGACGATAACAATTACAAGCTCATCACAGGCAAATACTTCATCAAAAACGTATCTACCGGCACTTACATGAACGTTGCAGACGGCAAAGACACTGATACCACTAATATCGGTCTTGCAGCACTTCAGAAAACAAACGCTTTCGGTATGAATGTTTCTGCTGTCAAAAGCGGAGATGCTAAATCAGGTACTTATATCATGCCGTCATGCTCAAAATCAAGAGTTGTAAATCCTTACGCTGATACAGTTAAGGACGGAACTAACGTTAATCTTTACTTAAAGGACTCCTCCGCTACTCAGAAATGGATATGGGAAGCTGTTACAGGTGGTTACGTTATCCGAAACGCTCAGAACAAAAACCTTGTTCTCACTGCCAGCGGCTCAAATGTACTCGTAAAGACATATCAATCAGGCAATAAAGCTCAGATATGGACTGTTGAAAAAGCAGGAACTACCATAACTCCTGCAACAGTTACCGGCAAATACTACATCAAGAACAACTCTACAGGCACTTACATGAACGTTGCTGGCGGTAAGGACGCTGACAAGACCAATATCGCCGTTGCTTCAAACTCAAAGACAAACGCTTTTGTTATGAATGTAACTGCCGTTACCAAGGGAAATCCTATGGCTGGAACTCACATAATGCCAGGCTGTTCATCAACAAGAGTTGTCAACCCTTATGCCGATACAGTCGTTAACGGCACTAATGTAAACCTCTACAAGAAGGACAGCACTTCTACTCAGAAATGGGTATGGGAAAAGGTATCAGGCGGTTACGTTATCCGTAATTTACAGAATATCGACCTCGCTCTCACTGTTGACGGTACTAATGTATGCGTAAAGACTTACAGCGGTGCTAAAACTCAGATATGGACTCTTGAAGCTGTTCAGGCTGCAACAACTACAAAAGCTACAGTAACAACAACTACTACAAAAGCTACAGTAGCAACGACCACATCCGCAGAGGTATCAACTGAAACAACTTCTTTCGCTCCCGAAACCACCACTACAGCCGTTAAAACTGAACCAAATAAATACGGCGACGCTAACCTTGACAACATCATAACCGTTGCTGATGCAGTAGCTATCCTCCAGTTCCTCGGCAATCACGACAAATACTCCCTTTCAGCCGATGCAAAAGCAAATGCTGACGTTTACAACACTGGTGACGGTATAACCGGCAATGATGCTCTCACTATACAGAAGGTCGATGCAGGTCTTATAAATGCCGATGACCTTCCGGTAATGCCAGGCTGATTTCGTAAAACATAAAAATTTGTGAAAAGCCCTTTACAAAACCGGAAATATGTGTTATAATAAATTCACCGTGTACTTGGAATCGGGCGTGTCCTCACATATCACCCTTTTCTACGTCAGCGGAATATTATTTATATGAGGTGCTTTTCAATGCTTAGAAAAGAAGAAAAAACAGCCGTTATCGAGGCTAACAGAACAAGTGCAAACGACACAGGTTCACCTGAGGTTCAGGTTGCTATTCTCACAAAGAGAATCAATGACCTTAACGCTCATCTCAAGATCCACAAGAATGACCACCACTCCAGAAGAGGTCTTCTCAAGATGGTTGGTCACAGACGTAACCTTCTCGCTTACCTCAAGAAGAAGGACATCAACAGATACCGTGCTATCGTTGAGAAGCTCGGTCTCCGTAAGTAATCATACGTCCATGAAGGCAGAGGGGTTCTCCCCTTCTGCCTTTAAGTCTATCTCTCAAAAACGCAGTATATGGCTTTTAGCATTAAACTGTACCACGCAATAAGAGTTTTCAGAACTAAGAACTCAGTTATCAGAATTTAGTGGGACTACAGAGACTACTTTCTGAGTTCTGTTATCTGAGCTCTGACAGCTCAGTTTACGTGGCAGAGTTTATTGCTAAAGCCGCTGCAAAATAATTATACTATTTATATTACAGGAGGCATTCTGATGTTTGAAAATTACAGAACTTTTGAAACTACTTATGCCGGCAGACCTCTCATAGTTGAGACTGGCAAGACCTGCGGTCTTTCCAACGGTTCATGCTGGGTACGCTACGGCGAAACTGTTGTTATGGCTAACGTTACTGCAAGCGCTAAGCCAAGAGAAGGCGTTGACTTCTTCCCTCTCTCTGTTGACTACGAGGAGAGACTCTACTCTGTAGGCAAGATACCAGGCAGCTTCACAAAGCGTGAGGGCAAGCCAACTGAAAAGGCTATACTCACTTCAAGATGCGTTGACAGACCTATCCGTCCTCTCTTCCCTAAGGATATGAGAAATGACGTATCTGTTGTTATGACTGTCCTCGCTGTTGAGCCTGACAACTCACCTGA
>DEBW01000105.1:0-1591 GCA_002348905.1 Ruminococcus flavefaciens
ATAATCCGTTCCGCACAAGACCGATTAGGCATTATGGCGCATACCACAACGGTCACACACCCTTGTGGAACTAAATAACAGAAAAAGACCTGAGATCTGCTGGCAAGCATTTCTCAGGTCTTTTCTTGTCGGGGTTACAGCCGGAATTTATAAACCATTATAACAAGACTTTCTGAAAATAGCAAATACCTATAATGAATACTCTGATATGCTTTACAGTTATAGTATAGTGATTGACTGTTAATGAATAGCGTGATAAAATAATAACGTGAACTGACACCTGAGTGGTGGATTTAAGGTTAAGTTATTTATGTAATAAAAACAGGGAGAGAGGTAAAAAATATGAAAATGACATCTGCACAGGCTTCAAAGCTTCTTCGTCAGCTTAATGATGAACTCCGTACGCTTCAGGTGCGTGAGGAGAATTCAAAGTCATTCTTAGCATCACTCGGTGAAGACGTGGAATCGGTTCGTCCTTCGTATGACTATGCTTCAATGCAGGAGGAGCAGATAAAGGTTGAACAGAAGATCCGTAAACTGAAGCATGCTGTAAATGTATTCAATACAAATACGGTTATCCCGGAATATGGTTTTACCATCGACGAAATGCTTGTATATCTGCCGCAGCTTCAGAAGCGTCAGACCAAGCTTTTTGCTATGAAGGATGCTCTTCCGAAGGTGCGTGAAAACGTAGGATTCGGAAGAGGCACAAATGTGGTTGATTACCGGTATGCGAACTACGATATTGATCTTGCGGAAAAAGACTATAAAGATCTTTCTGCTGAGATAGCAAGAGCGCAGCTTGCACTTGATACAGTAAACAGTACTGCCGAGCTGGAAGTTGATTTATAAATCAGAGTAAAAGCTCTTTCCGTTTACTGTTCACACACCCTTTTTATATCACAGAGTAAAAGTTTACGGTTATAGTTTTCCGTTATTTCGTTATTCTACGGGACAGGTAATTGTTTAATGTTAATGTATCCATCCCGGAAGAGTTCATTTTTTGTGTCGGACAGTAAAGAAAACTTTATCCGGCAGCGGAAGTTCGGTTTCATGCTGCCGGTTTTATTTTTATGAGGTAAAAGAATGAGATACCGGTGATTTTCTGACGGACAAATAAAGACAAGAAAAATCGGGAAAGATATTCGTCAGTGTGGTAAGATAGAATCACAGCAGGCGAAGGGAGAAAGAACAATATGGAGTGGATGAGGATAATAGGCGATTCGATTCAGTATATTGAGGATCATATCACTGAAGGTGTAACGGCAGATGATGCGGCGAAAGCTGTGGGTGTGTCTCCGTTTTATTTTCAGAAAGGATTTGCAATGCTCTGCGGATTCAGCGCTGCGGAATATATACGTAACAGAAGACTGGCTCTTGCAGGAAATGATCTTCTGATAACTGATGAAAAGATAATCGATATCGCCATGAAGTACGGGTATGACTCTCCGGACAGTTTTACCAAAGCTTTTACAAGATTCCACGGCGTTTCACCTTCATCCGTGCGCAGGGATGAGGTGCTTCTCAAGACCTTTGCTCCGCTGAAACTGAAGCTTTCATTAGAAGGAGGATATCTCATGGATTACAAGAT
>DEBW01000105.1:1721-6188 GCA_002348905.1 Ruminococcus flavefaciens
ATGTACGGTATCAATATCGACACCGCTATGGGCAGGGAAAATTTTGAATACCTTATCGCAGATCCGTATGATCCGGAAAAGGAAGTGCCGGAGGGATTAGTCACAAGAACTATACCTTCATTTGACTGGGCGGTTTTCCCGTGCAGAGGAGCAATGCCGGACGCACTTCAGGACGTAAACACCAAGATCTTCACAGAATGGCTTCCAGCGTTAAAGGAGTATGAGTTCGCAGCCGGATACTGCGTAGAGTATTATGATGATCCGACCAAGTACGAAAAGGGTACTAAAGACGAGAATTATTACTGCGAGATCTGGATCCCGGTGAAGAAAAAGTAAGTCAGAAATATCTATCTGATCGCATTTAACAGAACAGCCTTCTTACAGACAGCCAAATGTCAGTGAGAGGGCTGTTTTTCGGTCTTATACTGGTTTTATAAGCGGTTAAATCAGAACAATATCAGGTGTGAACGACTTGATTTATTCACTTGTTATTGGTATAATAAAAGTTGATTTACGGTAATTTATTTGTACTGGAAATACATTTACTATTAACAGAGCCGGAAAAAATACAGGGCTTATATGAAAAAAATCACAAATCACAGGAGGTTAACTATGGAAAGATCAGGAAAAGCGAAAGAATATTTTGCACAGAAATGTCACTGCTCTCAGGCAGTACTTGCGTCATTTGCAGATGAATTTGGTATCACTGAAGAAATGGCACTCAGACTCGGAGCATGTTTTGGCGGCGGAATGCGTAAGGGCGAAGTCTGCGGCGCATGCACAGGCGCACTGATGGCTCTCGGACTGAAATACGGAATGACTGCTGTCGGCGATACGGAACAGCAGCTTATAGCTGATGGATATGCAAAGCGTTTTATGACTGAGTTTGCAAAGCAGAACGGCTCATATCTCTGCCGCGAACTTCTGAAATGTGATCTTTCCAATGAAGAAGAAAGACAGTATGCAAAGGAACACGGAGTTATCAAAGCTGTCTGTCCGAAGCTTATCGAAAATGCTGTTATTTTGGCTGAACAGATGATGAAAGAGTCAGAATAATCAAAGACAGTGTACGATATTTAAAAAGAACAGAAGCGAGGGAAAAATGAAGGTTTCAGATAAAGACAATCTTATTCTCATTACCAACGACGACGGAATAGATGCGCCCGGTATAAGGAAACTTGCGGAGACTGCTGCGAAATACGGACAGGTTTATGTCATTGCACCGGATGGGCAGAGAAGTGCGATGTCTCACAGCATCACATGCAGGGAAGCCCTCAGAGTAAGAGAATATGATATGCATATCGATGGTGTGAAAGCGTATGCATGTTCGGGTACTCCGGCGGATTGCGTTCTTGTGGGAGTTAAGAAGATACTTCCGCGAAAGCCGGATCATGTTTTTTCAGGTATCAATAACGGTTTCAATATTTCAGCGGATATACAGTATTCCGGCACGGCAGGTGCAGCTCTGGAAGGAGCGTTTCTCGGTATCCGTTCCGCTGCATTTTCGACGGGAACGCTGCCGTGTACTGAAGTATGTGACAGATATCTGGCGGCGACAATAGAGTTCTGTCTTGACAACGTACCCGAAAAGGATCAGATCTGGAACATCAATTTTCCGGACTGCCCTTTAAGTGAATGCAAGGGAATAATGAATAATACAAGCGTATATACCGGACCGTTCTACGATGATACATATACCGAAGAAACAACTGAGACCGGCGAAAAGCTGTACCGTATCTCGACTAAGAGAATATGGGAAGCACCGGCAGGTACCGACCTCGGTGCCATCGCCGCTAATTATGTATCAATTGGTACGGTAAGCAATGTAAGATAGTTTTGTTACTTCCATATAAAAAGGTACAGGCTCCTCATTTGAGGAGCCTGTGCTATTGATAGTGCGCCAAACGGCGCACTACCTTTTCAGTAGAATAAATCAAGTGAAATATCATTCAGGAATAATAATTTTTCTATTGACAAAACAGAAATGATATTGTATAATTCATATTAATGAAACGAATTCATATATATGAATTTTAGTGCTGATAAAACAGGAGGAGATAACAATGATCAGAAAACTTGCAAGTGTACAGAGAGTTTTTAATATCGAAAGCATTGAAGGAGCTGACAGAATAGAACTTGCATATGTTCTTGGATGGAAATGTGTAGTGAATAAAGATACTTTTAGGCCTATGGATCTTGGAGTATATTTTGAAATAGACAGCTTTTTACCTGTCAGACCGGAATTTGAATTCTTAAGAACTTCGAGTTACAGGAAAACTGATATTATGGGTGAAGGGTTTCGTCTGCGTACACAGAAATTCAAAGGTCAGATATCTCAGGGATTATTATTGCCGCTGAGCAAGTTCCCGGAGATACCGGCTGATACAGAGCCGGGAATGGATGTTACAGAACTGCTTGGTGTTCGAAAATGGGAGATAGAAGAAAAAGCAACTACAGGTGGTACTGTTATAGGGACTTTACCTTACGATATTCCGCATACAGATGAAACCCGTGTTCAGGCTGAACCGGAACTGATAAAGGCATTCTCCGGACTTGAATATTACATAACAACTAAGATGGACGGTTCGTCGCATTCTATCGGAATAGATGAAAACGGATTTCATGTTACCGGACATAATTATGAGTATAAAGATGACGGAAGCAGCTCGTTTTATAATCTTGTCAAAGAACGCGGATACTATGAAAAGATGGATGCGTTCATGAAGGAAAATAATCTTGATACACTTACTATTCAGGGAGAGTTGTGTGCACCTGGTATTCAGCAGAACAGGCTGAGACTGACTAAACCAGAGTGGTATGTGTTTACTATTCGTGAAAACGGTAAAAGAGTGGGCCTCAGAAGAATGCAGGAAATATGCGATGCTTTAGGAATGATAACTGTACCGGTTGAAGAAACTGATACCGACCTTCCTTCAAAGTATCCGACAGTTGAATCTTTGCTTTTGCGTGCAGATGGCGATTATCCGAATGGAGGAAAGAAAGAGGGGATCGTTATCAGACCAGTTGAACCGGTGTATAGTACGCTGATTGCAGCTGATCTTTCTATGAAGGTTGTAAGCAATAAGTATCTGATGAAAAATGATGTTTGATGAATTTAAAAGAGTGCAGACTCATTACTGGTTTTTTTCTATTGCTAAATTGGAAAAAAAGAGCTATAATATTATTGAGCATAATTGCTTTACAAGGGAATAACTAATGGAAAATAACGTTATCATAAAAACACCTGAACAGCAGAGAGAGGAACTCCTTGCAAAAATCTCGGATTTCAAACTGATGGATGATACATATATGTCCGCATTTTTCAATGGACGTCGTGATTTAATTGAATTTATCCTTCGTATTATAATGGGCGATGATAAACTTATTGTAAAAAACGATAAAACTCAAAAAGTTCTGAAGAATCTTCAGGGACGGTCTGTTACTTTGGATGTAGATGCTGTTTTAAGTGATGGTAAGGAAATTGATGTTGAGGTTCAGCAGGAAAACAAGGGTGCTAAACCTAAGCGAGCAAGATTTCACAGCAGTATTATGGACTCAAACTGTTTGCTGCCCGGACAGGATTTTGAAATGCTGCCGGAAACATATGTGATTTTTATTACATCAAACGATTATTATGGAATGGGATTACCTTTATACACCATTGATCGTTATATCAAAGAATTAAATATGAAGCCATTTGATGATAAAGAACATATCATTTATGTAAATGGCGAAAACCAGGCTGATACACCACTTGGTAAACTGATGCATGATTTCAAATGTCAGAAACCAGAGGATATGTATTATAAAAACCTGGCAGAAAGAGCTGATCAATTAAAAAATACAGAAGGAGGTCGTGAAGAAATGTGCAAAATCATGGAAGATTTGAATAACGAAAGCGTTCGTCAGGAAAAGTATCAGACAGCTATAAGACTTATTAAAATGAATCTCCTTTCAGCAGAAGATATTGCAAAAGCAACCGACCTTTCAGTTGAGGATATAAATACATTGATTGCAATGGTAAGAGAAACTGCATGAAATGTTTTAACAAGGAACATATGTGTTTCTTAACTTTAAATATGAAGTGAGAGAAAGCCAATGACTATCAGTGACAGAATATTTGAGAGACTAAGTCGGATTGCTATGACTCAAAAAGAATTTGCTGAACTAACCGGTATAAAGCAGAGTACTATTAGTGAATGGAAAAAGAAAAGAACCAATCCTTCATCGGATAAAATACTTGCTATATGTCGTGTTTTGGAAGTATCACCTGAATGGCTGCTTTCCGGTTCTGATTCTGTGGCTGGTACAGGAGAAGAAAACGGTCATTATGTCATTAATATTCAAACACGTACTGGCCAGATGGTGGAACGTTTTAATAAACTGGATAAATCTCAGATGGACAGAGTACTTGGCTATCTGGAGGCTCTTTCACATGAATCTGACGGTGTTCATTAACTGAAAAAA
>DEBW01000105.1:6325-6568 GCA_002348905.1 Ruminococcus flavefaciens
TGAAAAAACAGCATGACTTAAAACGTTTTTTACGGATAAGTCATGCTGTTTGAATTTGATAGAATACTTTTTTATTGTTTTTGTTTCGGAGGGAAAACTCTTTTATTGTGAGTTTCAGTCGTTCCCAAGAAGTCGCCTTATACGTTCTCCGAAACTGGAACTGTCGTTGCTTTGGGTGTGCTCTGAATCCGGTTTTTCATAAGAAGGCAAAGCTTCACCTGCTAACGGAAAAAGATCGTCTTC
>DEBW01000105.1:6681-6962 GCA_002348905.1 Ruminococcus flavefaciens
GACATTACCTTTGACTTTACCATTATCATCAACATAGTCAGCATCTGAAAAAGACATTAACCCTTCAACGAGATTAAGATCGCCCTCGTTCCCGCTGTAATCCGGTATTTCTGGATTATCGTTCCCTTCATCAGATTCAGCTTCATCATCTTCTTTAAAATTTCCGTCCGTGATAAATCTCGCAATAACAGCTTCGTGTGTCAGAAACATAACTTCAGCAAAAGCGGTTTCATCCATTTTATCGTATATTCTGCCTGCACTGAAAGTTCCCTGATATACTG
>DEBW01000105.1:7037-8560 GCA_002348905.1 Ruminococcus flavefaciens
ATGCTATTGCTTCGTTATCGTATTCATTTTTATAATCTTTGATAAGTTTAACGATTTTTCCTGGTTTAAAAGGTTTCATGCCATAATAATGTTTAACGCCTGTAATAGTGATGTACAGTTCTTTTTTCATTGCAGTAACCTCCGGATAGATAGTAAACTTAGAATTTGTTTGTATTTTACAGTGAGCAGATATGTCAGGAACTTACATTGTCTGTGAATTAGTCTTTACTTCCTTTTACCCAGCGAAGTCCCCAGTTAAATGCTCTGTCCATATCCATATGACCGCGGAAAAAACGAACTATTTTTTCGATACCAAGTGTGTCGCTGCCAGTATTTTCGAGCAGGGCTATTGCACACATAGTATATGCAGAACCGTATTCGTCCATTTTTACGATTATATCGCGGTTACCGGAACATTTAATGGTTACAACGCCCTTGGCTTCATTCCAGTTTGCAGCTCCTTCGTAGATAAATGTATAAACGAGTATTCGCTTGATTTTCGGTATCATAGAACCGTTTACCCTAAGATTTTCACCTTCGGAATTTGCACCGCTGCGATCATCACCGTCAAGAGATATATATGGTGCGTTTACAAGACTTCCAAAAGCATTTCCGAGAGCCTGGACACATCCTTTTCTTCCATCCTGAAGTTCATAAAGGCAGCCAAGATCAAGGTCTATACCATTGTTCCCAAGAAGGGAAGCTAAAAGGCCAGTTGGTTTAGGAGGCTGACTCCAGTTCAGATTAATAAGAACTTCACCAACTGAATTACCACTTTTGAGAAGGCTGATTTTCTGACCTTTTTTTAATTCGACTGCTCCACGCTGCGGATCACTGCTTTCCATATCTACGCCAAAATCCAGGCACATTGCTTTAAGACCGCCTTTGAATCCTCCGGCAACTGCATTGAATTTCCATTCCCCTTTGTAACGATATATTTCAGCACACACTACCGATGTTTCCACTGAAAATTCTTCTCCGAGATCAAATCTAAGTATCTCACTACCGTTGCTTTCATCTACCAGACGTATATAAGCATTGCTCACCTGTCCGAAATTCTGTCCACGGACATCGGCGTCATAAATAGTTACAGCTACAGCTATACGTTCAATATTATCCGGAATTTTTGAAAGGTCGATCTTTATTTGTTCATCGTCACCTTCATTTCCTCCTGTCAGGTTATCGCCCATATGCTCGACGCTGCAAGACGAATGCTTAAGATTTCCATAGTAAATAAAATCTTTGTTATTTCCTACTTTTCTGTTTTCCTGAAGAAGAAATACAGTAGCGTCAAGATCAAAATCAGCACCGTTACTGTATTTGTTTGTATCCCAGCCAAGTCCAACTAAAATTTTGCTAAGTCCGGGATTGTTTTTTGTAAGATCAACTTTTTGACCTTTTGATAGATTTACACTCATATTTTCAACTCCCNATAAACATATAATATAATATTATAAGTATCATAATATTTTATTATATTTTAACACAAAGGACTGGATATGTCAATAGTGGACAATTATTTT
>DEBW01000099.1:0-220 GCA_002348905.1 Ruminococcus flavefaciens
AAAAATAATTTTATGTAAAAATAATTTTACGGTATATAGGCAAAGTCAGCTCCTTTCAAAGTCCTGGTTGAGTGATCTGGTACACTGCATAATGTTCATATATGCACTGAAACTCTTTGTCTTGACATTGTAAATGAGATGCTATTTACGTGGCTTCTCGCCAAAACTGGTTGTCTTGAGAGTACCTTTGTACGTAAAATTTGATAATTATAAATATAAA
>DEBW01000099.1:267-5082 GCA_002348905.1 Ruminococcus flavefaciens
AAATATGGTATAATAATTATAGATATAACTTCTCATAATTTGGACTTATCAGAAGCGGAGGCGCGACTATGACCATACTTTCAAAGAAGGAGATGTCAGAGGAAGATATAAAGCTCCAGTACATCACTCCGGCTATCCTTGCTAAGTGGGATAAGAATAGAATTACAATGGAAACCAAGATTACTGACGGTAAGATCTGTCTGAATGGTAACTTTGTTCATCGTGATAAGAAAAGCGCTAAGTTTGCAGATTATGTACTTTATTGGAACAGCAGTTTCCCCATAGCTATTGTTGAAGCAAAAGACAATAATCATAGCGTTTCTTTCGGCTTACAACAGGCTATCGCTTATGCTCAGATGATGGATGTACCTTTCGTTTACAGCTCCAACGGCGACACTTTCTATGAACACGATATGCTGACAGGTATGGAGCGTGAGATCGCACTTGATGATTTTCCTACACCTGATGAGCTTATGGAAAGATACAAGGATAATGCGAACGGAGGGCAAGGTCTGTCTGCAAATGAGCTTGCGGTTATCAACCAGCCTTATTATTCAAGTCAAAACACCTACGAGCCGAGATATTATCAGCGTGTCGCTGTAAACAGAACAGTTGACGCTATTGCACGTGGACAGAACAGACTTCTGCTCGTTATGGCAACAGGCACTGGTAAGACATATACAGCGTTCCAGATCGTGTACCGTCTGCTGAAAAGCGGTATGAAGCGTAAGATCTTGTATCTTGCAGACAGGAATATTCTTGTGGATCAGTCTATACAGCAGGATTTCTCACCACTTGAAAAAGTTATCCACAAGATAAATGTTGCTAAAGATAATAAAACCACTATAACGTCACATCAGGTTTATTTTTCGCTGTATCAGCAGCTTATAGGAGATGACGATCAGGAACACTATTCCGAATTGTTTGATAAAGATTTCTTTGATCTTATCATCGTGGACGAGTGCCATAGAGGTAGTGCTAAAGAGGACAGCAGGTGGCGTAGGATACTTGAATACTTCTCCTCGGCTGCTCAGATTGGTATGACAGCAACTCCGAAAGAGACAAGCTATGTCTCTAATATCGACTATTTCGGTCAGCCACTTTATACTTATTCTCTCAAAAATGGCATTGAGGACGGATTTCTCGCTCCGTTTAAGGTTATCAGCATTACAACGGATATTAGTGATGGTTGGAGACCATTAAAGGGACAGCGTGACTATTATGGCAATGAAATTGAGGACAGGATATACAACAATACCGACTATGACTACAATATCATCATTCAAGACCGTATCAATCAGGTAGCTCTTGAAATTACGAACTACCTTATCAGCACAGACCGTATGCAGAAAACAATAGTATTCTGCGCTACGGAGGACGCTGCCGAGCGTATGAGAGTGGCTCTTGTCAATCTCAATGCTGATATGTGTGCTCAAAATCCTGATTATGTGGTGCGCATCACTGGCTCGGACGATTACGGTAAGAGTAAACTTGATTACTTCATTTCTGTCGGCTCTCCGTATCCTGTTATTGCTACGACTTCCAAGCTCCTGTCTACGGGTGCTGACTGCAAAATGACCAAACTGATAGTGCTTGATGAGAATATTGGCTCTATGACTGAGTTTAAGCAGATCATCGGCAGAGGTACCAGACTTCGGGAGAAAGAGGGCAAGACACACTTCGTTGTTATGGATTTCAGAGGTGTGACAAGGCTATTCTATGATGAGAAGTGGGACGGTCCGGTTGAGATTGATCCGAACTATCACGCTCCGACAAAAACAGGACCGGACAAACCTGTTTCGCCTCCTGCACCTCCTTCCGAACCGCAGGAAAAGCCCTATGTTGATGTGAATGGCTGTTCCGTGCGTATCATCAACAAAGTAGTGTCTGTATATGATGCTGACGGTAAGCTTCTGAGACACGAAAACATCATAGACTATACAAGAACAAATATCCTCGGAGAATACGCCGACTTAGAGCATTTTATCAGAAGTTGGAACGGCGAGGAAAAGAAAAAGACCATATCTGAGCTGTTCAAGGAACAAGGCATTGATCTGCAAGCCTTGAAAGATTCGCAGGGTATGGGCAATATTGACGATTTTGATTTTATCATTCATGTTGCGTTCGACAAGAAACCGCTGACACGGAGAGAACGTGCAAATGATGTGAAAAAGCGTGATTTTATCAGCAAGTACAGCGGAATGGCGAGAGAGGTCATTGAAGCTCTGCTTGAAATGTACTCCAACGAGGGTATCTATCAGATAGAAGATACGCAGGTATTGAAGCTCGATCCGTTCATCAGAATGGGCAAGCCTGCCGCACTCGTCAAGCTGTTTGGCGGTAAGGACGGCTATTTGCAGGCAATCCGTGAGCTTGAAGAAGAAATATACAAGGTGGTATAAAACATGAGCAGTTTAGGTAATTTCGTAAAGAGATTACGGGATATTATGAGAAATGATGCAGGTATCAACGGTGATGCACAGCGTATCGAGCAGATCGCTTGGCTGCTGTTTCTCAAGGTTTACGACACAAAGGAAGAAGATTGGGAATTTGATGATGATGCCTATGAGTCTATCATTCCCGAAGAATGCCGCTGGCGTAATTGGGCAGTAGATGACGGCAAGGGTACAGCTTTGACAGGTGATGATCTGCTTGATTTCGTCAATAATACGCTGTTTCCCAAGCTGAAAGGCATTCAGGTCTCAAAGACTACACCTATCAACAAGGCTATCGTCAAGACAACATTTGAGGACACCAATAACTACATGAAGGACGGTGTTCTGCTCCGACAGGTAGTCAATGTCATTGATGAGCTTGACCTCACCAATTATGAGGAAAGCCACGCATTTGGCGATATTTATGAATCTATCCTGAAAGAGTTGCAGAGTGCAGGCTCGGCTGGTGAGTTTTACACACCCCGTGCTGTGACCGATTTCATGGCTCAGATGATAAAGCCTGTGATCGGTGAGAAAATGGCGGACTTTGCCTGTGGTACGGGCGGATTTATCATTAGCTGGCTGAAAGCCCTTGAATCGCAGAAAAAGACCGTTGAGGACAGAGCGGCGTTTGATACCTCGGTTTACGGTATTGAAAAGAAGCAGTTCCCGTATATGCTTTGTGTCACAAACCTTCTGCTCCATGATATTGACACACCGAGAGTATATCACGATAATTCGCTGTTAAAGGACGTTCTCGACTATACTGAGGACGATCAGTTTGACGTAGTGCTGATGAATCCTCCATACGGCGGCAGCGAGAAAACGGAAGTCAAGAATCATTTTCCGTCCGATCTCGCAAGCAGTGAGACTGCTGACCTCTTTATGTCTGTAATCATGTATCGTCTGAAGCAGAACGGCAGAGCTGCGGTCATTCTTCCTGACGGTTTCCTGTTCGGTACAGATAATGCAAAGGTCGCTATCAAGAAGAAGCTCCTGAGCGAGTTCAATCTGCACACGGTCATTCGTATGCCGCACAGCGTTTTCGCTCCGTACACCTCTATTACTACTAATATCCTGTTCTTTGACAGGACTGGCTCAACTAAGGAAACATGGTTCTATCGTCTCGATATGCCCGACGGCTACAAGAACTTCTCAAAGACCAAGCCGATGAAGCTCGAACACTTCGCCCCTGCTATTGAGTGGTGGAGCAACCGTGAGGAGATCACCATTGACGGCTTTGACAAGGCGAAGAAGTACACGGCTGAGGAGCTTGCGGAGAAGAATTACAATATTGACCTCTGCGGTTTCCCACATGAGGAAGAAGAAATACTCCCTCCGAAAGAGCTGATACAGCAGTATCAGGAGAAACGTGCAAGCCTGAATGCCGATATTGACCGTATTTTGGAGCAGATAACCGACATACTTGGTATCAGCGATATGGAGGACTTGACATGACAGCACAGCAGCTTAAAAACTCCATACTTCAAATGGCAGTGCAAGGCAAGCTCGTTCCGCAAGATCCAGGCGATGAGCCTGCAAGCGTACTGTTAGAGCGTATCAAAGCCGAAAAACAGGAGCTTATCAAGGCAGGCAAAATCAAAAAGGATAAGAAATCCTCGGAGATATTCAGAGGGGCTTCCCGTAATTTGCCTTATGCCTACTGTGAACAGATTGGCAAGGAAATACGGGATATTTCGGACGAGATACCGTTTGATATCCCTGATAGTTGGGAATGGGTGAGATTAGGCATTATAAGCACCTACAATCAGACAAAACAGAAAATAAACGCCAAAGATGCCGATGCTTCGATATGGGGGCTTGACCTTGAAGATATTGAAAAAGGCGGTAAACTTCTTGAAAAAAAGACCGTAGGCGAAAGAAAAGCCGTCGGGGATAAAACATTATTCAACAAGGGTGATATTCTTTACAGCAAGCTCCGTCCTTATCTTTTGAAGATACTTGTTGCTCCTAATAGCGGTATTTGCACACCTGAAATCGTGCCGTTTACAGTTTATGGCGGTATCTCTGCTGAATATATCGTGCATTTCCTTAAATCTCCGTATGTTGACGGACTTGTGAATGGAGAAACTTATGGAATAAAAATGCCGAGGGCGGGAACAGAAACTATGATTAGTTTGCTTGTACCGTTACCGCCTATTGACGAACAGAACCGCATAGTCTCCAAAATAGAAGAACTCCTCCCGCACATCGAAAAGTACGGCAAAGCAGAAGAACATCTTACAGCCCTCAATACCACATTCCCCGAAGCCCTGAAAAAGTCTATCCTGCAAGAAGCGGTACAGGGCAAGCTCGTTCCGCAGAACCCCGACGATGAGCCTGCAAGTGTGCTGTTAGAGCGTATCAGAGCCGAAAAGCA
>DEBW01000026.1:0-12301 GCA_002348905.1 Ruminococcus flavefaciens
GGCTCATTCATCATGGGCGGTGTTTACGCTCCTACAGTTGTAGCCGGCGTTCACCATATGTACAACGCTATCGAGCTTGCTATGATAGCTGACAACGGTCAGAACACCTGGATGCCTATAGCTACAGCAGCTAACGTTGCTCAGGGTGCAGCAGCTCTCGCAGTTGCAGTAAAGACTCATGACAAGAAGCTCAAGTCTATGGCATTCCCAGCTTCACTTTCAGCATTCCTCGGTATCACTGAGCCTGCTATCTTCGGTGTTAACGTAAGATTCGTAAGGCCGTTCATCGCCGGCATGATCGGAGGCGCGGTCGGTGCGGCTGCAGGNNATCTTCGGTGTAAACGTCCGCTACGGAAAGCCTCTCGCAGCCGGTATGGTCGGCGGTGCAGCAGGTGCTATGGTAGCTTCAATCATGAAGGTTTACGCTACAGCTAACGGTGTTACTGGTTTATTCGGTTTCCTCATCACAACAGACTGTTTCATGGGATACCTCTTTACAATGGTAGTTTCTACTGCTGTTGCATTCGCAGTATCATGGGTACTCTTCAAGGACAAGAAGCCTGCTGCTGCTCCTGATGTTGCTGCAAATGCTGAGTATGACGAGAACTGCGTATACTCCCCTCTCAAAGGCAGAGTTATCGCTATGAAGGACGTTCCGGACGAGACATTCTCAAAGGAAGTTCTCGGCAAGGGCGTTGCTATAGAGCCAACTGAAGGCAAGGTAGTTGCTCCGGCTGATGCTGAGATCAGCACACTTTTCGATACAAACCACGCTATCGGTCTTACCCTTGATAACGGCATGGAGATACTCATCCACATCGGTATCAATACCGTTGAAATGGGCGGCGAAGGCTTTACAAGCCACGTATTTGAAGGCGCAAAGGTAAAGAGAGGTCAGACACTCATTACTTTCGATCCTGAGCTTATCAAGGAAAAGGGCTACAGTATTATAACTCCGGTCATCATAACAAATGTTGATGACTATGCAGAGATAAATCAGACCGCTCATGACAATGTTTTCCTCCTCGGAAAGATAATAGAGACACAAAAGGACTGATGGATATGAAAAACAACTGGAGACAAAAGCTCCACCTTGAGCCTCAGAAAGGCTGGCTGAATGATCCTAACGGACTGTCCTACTTTAATGGCAATTACCATGTTTACTTCCAGTTTTCACCGGACAGTCCGCTTGGCAGCGGAGATAAATGCTGGGGACACTGGCAGAGTGCCGACCTGCTGGACTGGCAGTTCACCGGCACTGTTCTCCGCCCGGATATCCCCGAGGACAGAAACGGCGTATACTCAGGCTGCGGCATCGTTGAAAATGATGTCCTGCACCTGTTCTATACAGGTAACGTAAAAGAAGAAGGAGACTACGATTACATCCGCTCCGGCAGAGGAGCGAATGTGATCTCCGTTACCACTAAGAATGGACATGATATGAGCAAAAAGCAAGTTCTGCTGCGAAATGCTGATTATCCCGATAACTGTTCATGTCATGTCCGTGATCCTAAAGTATGGAAGGACGGCAATGTGTACCGCATGGTACTCGGCGCACGTACTCTTGATGATAAAGGCTGTGTACTTTTCTACAGCTCAGAAGATCTTAAAAACTGGAAATACGACAAGACTCTCAGTGTTCCTGATTTCGGCTATATGTGGGAGTGTCCGGACTATCTGAATATAGACGGGCGCAACTACCTCAGCGTATCTCCGCAGGGACTTCCGCATGAGAAATACCGCTTTCAGAATGTCTACAGCTCCGGCTGTTTCAAAGTTGACGGCGATAAACTCTCAGACTATCAGGAATGGGACTACGGTTTTGATTTCTATGCTCCGCAGACATTCAAAGCTCCCGACGGAAGAAATATCATCATCGGCTGGATGGGTATAGGAGACATCCCCTATCATAACCCGACTGCGGCACTTGGCTGGCAGCACTGTCTGACTGTTCCCCGTGAGATCATGACCGACAAGAACGGTCAGCTGCTTCAAAGACCTGTCAGCGAACTGCAAAAGCTAAGAAAAGACAAAAATGACTTAATATCAGGCATGAAAGTTCAGCTCCCGTTTGAGCTTCTTGCTGAATGTGAAGATGAATTCTACCTGAGACTGAATGAGTATCTGTATATGGAGTATTTAAACGGCGTTTTCATTCTTGAATTTACCGACAGCGCTGTCGGATGCGGAAGAACAATACGCAGGGCAAAGCTTGAACGCTGCCGTAAGATACACATACTTGCTGATACTTCTTCAATTGAGATATTCCTTGACCACGGCGAAAAAGTTCTCAGCACACGCTTCTATCCTGACGCTGCGGACGTTACGCTGACTTTCAGCGGCCTGAGCGGAAATATATTCCAACTCAATGAAATGGAGGTAAAGTCCAATGGATAACAATACTCTTATAGCAATTGGTGAAGCTCTTATAGATTTTATCCCTGACAAGCGTGGATGCAGCTTTGATGAAGTTACTGCTTTCGCCCCGAAACTCGGCGGTGCTCCTGCTAATGTATGCGGAGCTTATGCAAAACTCGGCGGAAAGTCACGTATGCTCACTCAGCTTGGCAATGACCCGTTTGGTCACAAGATCATGAAAGAGCTGGAAGAATACGGCGTTGATACCTCATGCATAAGTCTCACCGACAGAGCAAATACTGCTCTTGCATTCGTCAGCCTCAACGCTGACGGCGGAAGAACTTTCTCATTCTACAGAAAGCCGTCCGCAGATATGCTCTATACTCCTGCAAATATAAGTGAAAATGCCTTCAAGGACGCTTATGCTCTTCACTTTTGCAGCGTTTCTCTCGGAGACTTCCCGATGAAAGAGGCTCACCGCCATGCTATCGCTGAGATCAAAAAATGCGGCGGACTTGTAAGTTTTGATCCGAATCTGAGATTTCAGCTATGGGAAAACCACGAAGCTCTGAAAAAAACTGTGCTTGAATTTCTTCCTCTTGCCCATATCCTCAAACTCTCTGACGAGGAGCTTGAGTTCATCACCGGCAAAAACAATATCGAAGATGCTCTGCCCGACCTGTTTATCGGCAGTGTCAAAATGGTGATATATACCTGCGGCAAGTGTGGAGCTCACGCATATACAAAAAATAATTCTGCTCACAGTCCGGCACGTAAAGTTGACGTACTGGATACCACAGGCGCTGGTGACGGTTTCATCGGCTCATTCCTGTGGATGCTGAACAGAGCCGGTATAAATGCCGGCAATATCGAAAATATCCACGAAAGCACTCTCAGGGAATGTCTGGACTTTTCAAACGAATTTTGCACCAGAAGCGTTCAGAAAGCCGGAGCTATAGATTCTTACCCTGACATGAGCGACTATACTATATAAAGGAGTTTTTACTATGAAGGAATTTAACTATACTATCAAGGACGCAGTCGGCATCCATGCAAGACCAGCAGGTCAGCTCGTAAAGCTCATTAAAGGCTTAGGAAGCACCGTTACTATCACTAAGGGCGACAAGACAGTAAACGCTACTCAGCTCATGAAGCTCATGGGAATGGGCATAAAGTGCGGCGATACTGTTACTTTCAAGGTAGAAGGCGGCGACGAGGAAGCTTCTGCAAACGCTGTCGAAGAGTTCATGAACGCTAATTTATAAGAAAGGAGGCGGCGGATCATGTTAAAGTTTCAGGGAAAAGGAGTTTACGGCGCAATAGCCGTTGGAAAAGTCTCGCTGTTCAAGCGGCAGGAAGCTCAGGTTCGCCGCATTCATGTCAGCAATGTAAAAGAGGAGCTTGAAAAGCTCTCAGAAGCCAAGAGCAAGGCTATCGAACAGCTCAGCGCTATATACGAAAAAGCACTTATTGAAGTCGGCGAGACTAATGCTCAGATATTCGAGATACACATGATGATGATCGAGGACGATGATTACAACGAGTCTATCATAAATATCATCGAAACTCAGTCAGTCAATGCAGAGTATGCTGTTGCAGTAACTGCCGACAACTTCGCAGAAATGTTCAGTTCAATGGACGATTCCTATATGCAGGCAAGAGCCTCTGATGTCAGGGACATATCAAACCGTATAATCGCCTGCATGAATGCTTCTGACGGTGGCAATGAAATGTCAGGAGAAAAAATGATCGTCTGCGCTGACGACCTTGCTCCAAGCGAGACAGTCTCCCTCGATAAAGACAAAGTTCTCGCATTTGTTACAGCCTTCGGTTCATCAAATTCTCATACCGCTATACTTGCGAGAAATATGAACATACCGGCTGTTATATGCGCCGGCGAGGAGTTTCTCAGCTCCATAAAAGACGGCGACAAACTTATTGTTGACGGTCACACAGGCACAATAATCCTCGATCCGGATGAAGATACAGAAAAGGCTATGCTGGCTAAACAGTCTGACGATGCACGTAAGAAACAGCTCCTGCAAGAGCTGAAAGGCAAGGAAAACGTTACTATCGACGGCACTAAGATAAACGTTTTCGCCAATATCGGCGGTGTTGACGGTATCGGAGCTGTTCTTGCAAACGATGCCGGCGGTATAGGTCTTTTCCGAAGCGAATTCCTTTACCTCGAAAGCGAGGACTACCCTACCGAAGACCAGCAGTTCAACGCATATAAACGAGTAATAGAAAGCATGGCTGGTAAAAAGGTAATAATCCGCACCCTTGATATCGGTGCAGATAAACAGATAGGCTATTTCGGACTCGAAAAGGAGGATAATCCTGCTCTCGGATTCAGAGCTATAAGGATATGTCTTACCCGTCCGGAAATATTTAAAACTCAGTTAAGGGCTTTGTACCGTGCCTCAGCATTTGGCACTCTGGGTATCATGTTCCCGATGATAACAAGCGTATCAGAAGTGGAAAAGATACTGAGTATTTGCGATGAGGTCAAGGCTGAGCTCACAAGAGAAGGCATACCGTTCAGCAAAAATGTTGAAATCGGTGTAATGGTCGAAACTCCGGCAGCAGCCGTGATAAGCGACCTGCTTGCACCTATGGTGGACTTCTTCAGTGTCGGTACAAATGATCTTACACAGTACACTCTCGCCTGCGACAGGCAGAATTCAAAGCTCGAACCATTCTGCGATACTCACCATGAAGCTATACTCCGCCTGATAAAAATGTCAGCGGATAACGCCCATAAACACGGCGCATGGATCGGAATATGCGGCGAACTTGCAGCCGATACTTCACTTACTGAGACTTTCCTGCGTATGGGTATCGACGAACTTTCAGTTTCAGCTCCGTATGTCCTGCCGCTAAGAGATACTATCCGCAAGATTGACCTTTCAAGATAGATAGCTACCCCTGACTCCGGCATTGACCACAATATCAATATGAAAGCACACACCCTTTTAACGGGGCAGACCTTTACTTATAAAGGTTCTTCCCCGTTAAAGGCAAGTACCTCAGTATCGATATTGCGGTCAGTGCCGGAGTTTAATTAAATTATAAGTGATTATAGTAAATTTTGCATAAAAAATAGGCGTTTATTTATCACTCGTAGTAAAATATTGATATAGTCATTTGTAACAATAAAACATATTTTCAAATCGTTTTTATTGCCGTTTTGTGCAAAATACCTGCGTTTCATCCACTGAATATTCGTTTTGTGGGTTGTTAGCGCCAAATAATTTTAATATAATGTTAATATAGTTTAATATGTAGGCGAAATATATATGCAATTTGACGGGAAATTTATTGCATATTATTCAGAAAGAATAAATATATCGCCTGCAATGAAGGGGTTTTTATCATGAATGATTTGAAGAAAATGTTACGTTCAGGAATTGGCATGATGCTTAGCGTATCACTTTCAGCTGCTCCTCTCTTCAACAGCAGCCTGCTTTTAAATGCCGGCGCTGAGAATGAAGGCGGCATCGCCATTTACGTTTCTCCTGACGGAAGCGACAGCGGCGACGGTTCTTTCGACTCTCCTCTGCTTACTCTCTCAGCAGCAAGAGATGCCGTAAGAAAGATAAACAAGGATATGGACTCGGATATCACCGTATACCTCAGAGGCGGCGATTACCGTATAACTGAGCCTGTGGTATTCGATACCCGTGACTCAGGTACAAACGGTCACACTATTTCCTATACCGCCTACAAGGACGAAGTACCGGTAATCAATGGCTCTCAGAAAGTTACCGGCTGGACTAAGTACAATGACAAGCTTTATGCTGCTCCTCTCGACAGAGACATAAAGCTCAGAAATCTCTACGTTAACGACCACCGTGCAAATATGGGCAGCATAAGAGTACAGTCCAAGGGCGGATACGGAAAATACAATATTACAGCCGGTCAGGCTGACTGGGCTTGGGATTCAGGCACTAAGGACGACGGTTCTGCTTACGGTGCTAACGACCTGCCGAAGATAACTTCTAACTTTGACGACCTTGAGATAGTAAACGGTACAACATGGAACGAGAATATCGTATGTACCCGTGATGTAAAGTACGAAAACGGTTCAGTTGTACTCCTCTATCAGCAGCCTTACGGCTCTATCGCCCAAACTCCGGGCTGGGGTGCAGGATTCTCCACCGGCGGTACACATACCATATATAATGCGTTCTCATTCGTGGATGATCCTGGTGAGTTCTTCTTCGACAAGACCGAGAAAGTCCTCTACTACTACCCTATGAACGGCGAGGATATGTCTGTTGCTGACGTTGAAGCTCCTATTGCTGACCAGCTCATCGTCATCAAGGGCGAGAATACCTCAAAGCGTGTTGAGAACCTCTCATTCAGCGGTATTACATTCGCTCATACAGACTATCAGCTCACTGACGTTGCCGGTTCTCACGGCAAGACTACCTGTCAGGCTGCTCAGACTTATACTGCCTTTGCTGATTCAAACTGGCACAAGAACAAGTACGAAATGGTAGATACCCTTCCGGCTGCTATCCACGTTTCAAACTCAGACAATATCAATTTCACCGGAAACGTTGTAAAGCATACCGGCGCTGACGGTATCTCCATGGACAACGACGTTATAAACTCAAATATCTCCGAGAACTATATCACCGATATCACTTCAAGCGGTATCACTATCGGACATCCTCAGCATATCTACATAGGTGATGCTGCATGGAACAATCATGAGCGCTTCTCAAAGGAAGTTGAAGGTCTCTGCAAGAACGACACTATCTCGCAGAATATGCTCTATGATATCAGCGTTGTACACGGATTCGGCGGCTGTGCTGCTATCACCTGCTACTACACCGACACAGTAAAAGTTCTTTCAAATACTATCGAAAAGACCGCTTACAACGGTATTCACATGGGCTGGGGCTGGTGCAACTTCAAGGACAGCAAAACATCCCGTGACAATATGATATGCAACAACAGAGTTATCAACTCCCTTAACCGTCTCCACGACTCAGGCGGTATCTACACTATCGGTCAGATGCCGGGTACTGTTATTAACGAAAACTACGTTCAGGGCATACCTGCCGGCGGTTTCGGAGCTCCTACATACGGTCTCCACAACGACGAAGGTACTGCTTATATACAGGAGAATGACAACGTTCTCGAAATCAGTCCTAATGTTACTTATACAATTAACTGTGAGGATTACGGTCAGAAACATGACCTCACTATCAAGCGTACTTATGCTACTGTAAAGAAAATGGGCAAGAACCCTCCGTCAAGCGATATTGACGATCCTATCGTTGTATCTGACAATGTATGGCCTTTTGAGCAGTACAAGATATGCCTCAATTCAGGCGTTTCTGACGATAACAGAGGTCTTGTGCCAAGAAGTGTTACATCTGCTGCAAACTTTGTATTCCCTGCAAGCTGTGCTACAACTTGCAGCAGCAAGCTCCCTATACGCAAGGGTGACGGTATCGTATGGATAGCTCCTGACGGAACAACTGATTTCAAGGCAGGCGCTGACATGACAAGAGCTTCTGCAAATGCAACTTCTATCAAGACTCCTTCCAAGGAAGGCGAATACCGTATCTACGTTTTAAGCAAGGACGGCAGTGTTTCAAAATCAAATCATATCCTCCGCCTCAAAGGTACTGGTTCATCTTCCGACGGAGATGTTATCAAGGCTGAAAAGTGCGATTACAAGAGCGGTATAGACACTGAAAGCTGCAGCGAAGGCGGTCAGAATGTCGCTTACATTGAAAACGGTGACTACATCGGATTCAAGGGCGTTAACTTCAAAAACGGTGAAGCTGATTCTATGGATTTCCGTGTATCTTCAAACGGCAGCGGCGGTACTCTTGAAGTACGTATCGGCGGTATTGACGGTACAAAAATCGGCGAAATTGATATAAAAAGCACTGGCGATTGGCAGAAATGGACTACTCTAAACTGCAAGATAGAAAAGGTAACAGGCGTTCATGACGTTTACTTTGTATTCAAGGGTGGAGAAAGTTATCTTTACAATATCAACTGGTGGAGACTCAATCTCCCTGAGGCTGAGGTCATAAAGGGCGACCTCAACGGAGATTCAGTTGTTGACACATTCGACCTCGTACTCATGCGTCAGGCTGTTATCAACGGCGATGCTGATATATTTGAGGCTGCTGACATAGACGACAGCGGCGAAATTGACGAAAACGACCTTAAACTTCACTCTGACTTTCTCATGGGAAAAATCAAGAGCTTTACTTAATTAGGAGGATTTAGTATGAAACGTGGACTATCTTTAATGCTTTCAGGAATGCTTGCTGCACTTCCTGTATGCGGTGCTGTTATCCCTGAAAACACAAAAGCTGCTGTTTCTTTCAGCCACAAGGAATGGACTGGTAAGGACGGTACTGAAAAGGTTTTTGCAATAAACCGTACACCTGCTTCTGTAAATGCAGTACCTTATCAGGACGTTGATTCAGCTGCAAATGCTGTATGGGACTATAACGCAAGAGAAAATTCTGACTACCTGCAAATGCTCACAGGTCAGAACGAGGACTGGGAACTTACAGTTGTACAGAATGACGATAAAGCTGCTCCTTTCCGTTACGGCGGATATATGAATTCCAACTACAAATGCAATCCGGCAGACGGATGGAAAACTGTTCAGCTTCCAAGAAGCTGGACTTGTCAGGGGTTCGATTTCTCTATATACCGTAATGTTCCGGAGCCGTGGCAGGATAAGTACGACCAATACGTTCCTGTTCCTAATGCACCTACAAACTACAACCCTGTAGGTCTTTACCGTAAAAAATTCTACGTTGACAGCTCAATGAAAAAAGGCGACAGACGTATATATATCCAGTTTGACGGTGTTGAGTCTGCATACTACGTTTACATCAACGGTAAGCAGGTCGGCTACAGTGAGGATACTTTCAGTCCTCATCGCTTTGACATAACCGACTACCTCAATGACGGTGAAAATCTCCTCGCTGTAGAAGTACACAAATTCTGTGACGGTACATGGTTCGAGGATCAGGATATGATATATGACGGCGGTATCTTCCGTGATGTTATGCTCGTAAGCACTCCTACAGTGCAGATAAGTGACTATACTGTTGTTACTGACCTTGACGACTCATATACCAATGCTACCCTTGATCTCAGCATAGATGTAAGCAACTTCACCTCTTCCGGCAAGAACGGCTGGACTGTTCAGGCTGATGCTTATGACGAAGCAGGAAACAACATCCTCAGCGGAGCTTCAACAAAAGTCAGCGTAAACGGTAATAATAAAGAAACTGTTAAGATAAAGACAAATGTCAAGAATCCTAAACTCTGGTCAGCTGAAACTCCAAACCTCTACGCTCTTGTACTTACTCTCAAAGACGACAGCGGCAGAACTCAGGAAATAGTTTCAACTCAGCTCGGATTCCGTGAGATAGGTTTTACACGTGCAGAAGTTGACTGGGCTGGCAATCCTACCACTAAAACATTCCAGCCTATCACAATCAACGGCAAACGTCTTCTCCTTAAAGGTGTTAACCGCCACGATACAGACCCATTCTACGGAAAAGCTGTTCCGCAGAAAACTATTGAAGAAGATATACGTGTAATGCAGAGAAACAATGTCAATGCTATCAGAACTTCTCACTACAGCAATGACTCCTACCTCTACTGGCTCTGCAATAAGTACGGTATGTATGTAATGGGCGAGACAAACATGGAATGTCACGCTTTACAAGGCAATAACAATGATGCCGCAAGAGCACGTTTCTATGAAGTCGGTCTTGACCGAACAGAAACTGCTTTCAAGCGTCTTAAAAATAATCCTTCTATCGTTGCATGGTCTATCGGTAACGAAATGGGATATACCGGCGACCCGAAAGCTTCCGGCGGTCTGTTCAGAGACATGATATGGTACTTTAAGAAAAATGACCTTACCCGTCCGGTACACAGTGAAGGTCAGGGAACAGCTATGGGTACTGATATGAACAGCCAGATGTATCCTGGTTCTGACGGTATCGGCAACAACCGTGGTAATGGAAAAATACCTTATGTTATGTGCGAGTACGACCACGCTATGGGTAATTCCGTAGGTGCTCTCAAAGAATACTGGGACGTTATCAGAAGCTCTGACAATATGCTCGGCGGCTTCATCTGGGACTGGGTTGACCAGTCAAGAGCAGTTAATGTACCAAACGGCGGCTGGGACTACTACTCACAACCTTATGCACGTACAAACCTTTACTCCGAAGAAGCAAAGGGCAAATTCTATGGCTACGGCGGTGACTGGGGCGACTGGCCGAATGATAACAGCTTCTGTGAAAATGGTCTTATAAGCCCTGACAGAACTGAACAGCCTGAAGTTGCTGAGGTCAAATTCCAGTATCAGAATTTCTGGTTCTCAGCTGATGCTGGTCAGTTAGCTAAACACGAAGTTACTGTATACAACGAGAATAATTTCCGTGATCTCAGCGAATATACAGTTAAATGGGAGCTTCTCAAAAACGGTATCGCTGTTGACAGCGGTACTCTCGAAAATGCTTCCGCTGCTCCACAGAAAAAGACTACACTCTCTGTACCTTTCAAATTACCTGCAAACAGTCTCTCCGGCGATGAGTTTCATCTCAATATCTCTGTGTATACTAAGACAGGCAACGATATTTTACCAGCCGGCACTGAGATATCCTATGCTCAGATACCGCTCGATTCAAACGGCACTGGCTCTGTAAAAAACACCATGGGCGGCGGTGAAGTTACTATCGCTGACGCTACAAGTATGTATGTTGCTACATTTGGTACTAACTTCAACGTCGGCATCGACAAGAATACCGGTCTTCTCAAAAAGTACGTTTACAACGGCGAAGAACTTATCAGTGACGGCCCTGCACCAAGTTTCTGGAGAGGCAATGTTGAAAATGATACAGGCTGGGGCGCTAGGGGAAGCTTTGACAGTGCATGGTCAAAGGCTATGGACGGCGCTAAGGTAGACCGTATAGAAACCCTTGACGGCGAAAACGGCAGCAAGATAATCGTATCTCACCTCAGTCTCCCAAGCGTAAAGTCAAAGATAGATATAAAGTACACTATCTACTCTGACGGAAAGATAAGAGCAGATTTCGACTTTGATCCGACACAGTCCGGTCTTGGCAATCTCATAAGAGTAGGCTCTATAATGAAACTGCCTGAGGGCGCTGAGGAAGTTACATGGTACGGCGACGGCCCTGTAGAGACTTTCAATGACAGAAAAACTAACGGAAGAATGGGCGTATGGAGCGATACAGTTTCACATCTGTTCTACCCTTACCTCAAAGCTGACGACACCGGTACTATGCAGGATGTCAAGTGGGTAGCCGTAAAGGACAGCAGCAAGAAATCTCAGCTCCTTATCGCATCTGAAAGCGGTATCGAAATGAGCGCACTCCACTTCACTCCGCAGGATCTCCAGGGAGCAGATCACCCGTTCAAGTTAAAACCTCGAAGCGAGACTTACCTCAGTCTCAACTACGGCTCAATGGGTACAGGAAGTGCTACCTGCGGTCAGGCTACTTTGCAGAAATACCGCCTGCCTTCCAACAGAAAATACAGCTGGAGCTACACTATCATACCTGTTGATTCTGCAAAATCTGAAAAACAGCTATCATATACAGCAGCCAAGCTCCGCTCAGACGGTGCATCTGTACAGGACAAGAGCCACAACAAGCTCGTAGTACCTGTATCAGCAGGAGCAACTCTCAAATCTACAACTGCCGGTACAGCAGTATCAGGAAAGGTTTCTGTACCAGCCTGTGATGACCTAAACAAGTCTCTCAGCGGAAAGAATTCCTTCACAGTTGAAGCAAACTTCATCCCTACTGGAAATCCGGGATTCAACATGATAAGCAGTAAGGGCGACCACGCTTTTGGTCTGCGTACTGAAAACGGATTCCTTTACTTCTTCATTCACGCTGGCGGCGAG
>DEBW01000026.1:12366-14837 GCA_002348905.1 Ruminococcus flavefaciens
GCTTCATTCACGCTGGCGGCGAGTGGAGATCTGTATCATTTGCTACTTCAACTACTGACGGTTGGCTCGGAAAAATGCATCAGCTTGCCGGTATCTACGATGCTGAAAACAATATGATACGCATCTACTGCGACGGCAAAATGGTAGCTGAAAAGGCTACCGGCACTACAAGCGGTGTCACTGAATCCAGCTATAACTTCACTATCGGTGCTTGTCCTGAGACAAACCGTGGTTCACAGGCTGATTTCTACGATGTAAGAGTATACAGCAAGGCTCTCACAGCTACTGAGCTTGCTTCGCAGAATACTTCAAGTCCTGCTTACGGTCCTGACAGCAAGTACGTTCAGCTCTGGCTCGACTTCGACAATATGGCTGAAGGCACTTTAATTGGCGACATCAACGCTGACGGCAAGGTATCTTCCGCTGACCTCGTTCAGCTTGAAGGCTACCTGCTGAATAAGAACAAGTTCACTCTCGAACAGTACAACGCCGGCGACATCAACGGTGACGGTTCAACTGACGCTTTCGATATGGTCGGTCTGAGAAAGCTTGTTATTGAAAACAGCTAAGTCAAATACTCCATTATAAGATATACCCGTTACGCACAAAGAACTCCGAGTAATTACGACGAGTTCTTTGTGCTATTTTTTACTTTTACACCATTTGAACATAGCTTTTTCATAGTTTATTTATATTAATCCACTTTATATACAAATTGTGGGTTGACCGGTTGCATTTTTTAATATAAAATGATAATAACTTATAGATCCGGACAAAATCCGCAATATTTGAATTGACTTTTTAAGAAAGAAGGTTTTGGTCATGAAAGCTATATATTCTAAAACTGCTTCAGCTTTAATTTCAGCAGTATCTGCGGCTGCACTCACATTGAACTCCCTGCCGCCTGTGTACACTGCAAACGCCATTGAAAATTATGACACGGCTGTTTTCAGCGTTGGTACTTCTCAGACTCCTGCCTTCCTCAAAGGAAGTGCAAAAGTCGTTCACAACGATGATGTTGATTCTGATGTACTCTCTCTCAGCGGCGGCTCATTCGGCGAAAGCTGGCTGCAATTACCTGAACTTTTCAGCAGCGGATGCGAAAAGGGCTTTACTTTCTCGATGAAATTCTGTCTTGGAAGCGATGCAGCCGATTATTCCCGACTTTTCCAGTTTGCTACAGTGCCTTTCGGTACAGGCAATGCTCCGTCATATTCTTCTCCTGACATCTCGGTTGATATCAAGGACAAAAAAGCCTACAGAGCAAGCATTTTCGCAGGTGCAGGATTCAATACCGAAAACGATGAGAAGCACCGTGCTATCTATGACCTTGATGCTGCTCCTGAAACAGGAAAGTGGCACGAGCTTATGCTCACCTGCTCCGCTGACGGTGCTGCTTACTTTATAGACGGCAAGAAAGTCAGCTACGAATCTGATACTATCGGAGATACTGTGAACAGCCTGCTTTCAGAAGATGTCCTCAAACGCTATATCTATAACTCTATAGGTCATTCCGTTTACTCCGACAATGATATGGATATGCTCGTTGACGATGTTACTTTCTATGATATACCTGTATCTCCTGACAGCGATGCTGCTCCGCTTTACCGCTACTCATTCGATAACGAAAGCGTAACTCCAAGTGAAGCTGTACAGACTTCCGAGAAAGCAAAGTCACGCACAGGCGCTGACATAACAAGCATACCCTCACTTACCGTAACTTCTCCTGAAAGTAAGCTCATTACTAAATTCTGGCGTGACAACAACGGAAGCTTCTACTATTCAGTAAACAAGAAAAACGGCGAAACTGTTATACAGCCATCAAAAATAGGTCTTGTAACCTCCGGCGAAGACCTTTCAGGCGGATTCTCAGAAACTAAACCGTCTGCCACAGTTATATCGCACAGCGAAGAATACACCATGCCTTACGGCAAACACAGCGTTTATCACGACAACTACAATGAGATATCCTTCCCTCTCAAAAAGGGCAAGACTATCATGACCGTTATCATGCGTGTATACGATGACGGCGTTGGCATCCGCTATGGTATTAACGGCGGTGCTTCTGTCAAGGAGGAAGCTACAGAAGTAATATTCCCCGACAAGAGCAAATTCTGGGGCAACTGGCCTAATGCAACATACGAATGGGATATGGTCGAGCTTCCTAAAGACCGCAGCAACGAAACTTCTTCGACCTACTCATGTCCATACACAGGCGTTATCAACGAGAATACATGGGTAACTGTCACAGAGGCTGGAGTATTCAACGCTGACGAGCCGTACTGTGCAGGTTCTTTGCAGTTCTTAGGAAATTATCACAGTCTCAGATTCAAAGGCGGCGTTAAGGTAAGCTCGATAAGTATGCGTGGAGCTTTCTATACTCCGTGGAGAGCCGTAGTCATCGGTGACGACCTCAATGAGATGTCATCAAGTGACCTTATCCTCAACCTCAATCCTCCGTCTGTATTGAA
>DEBW01000026.1:14893-18747 GCA_002348905.1 Ruminococcus flavefaciens
AGATACAAGCTGGATACACCCCGGAAAAACTGCATGGTCATGGTGGAGCAGCGGCGGCGACTCCCCTATCGAGTACCACACTCAGAAAGACTACATCGACTTCGCAGCAGAAAACGGCTGGGACTTCGTCTGCCTCGATTTCGGCTGGGCTTTATGGGACGACAGCGAAGCCAAAGTCAAGGAGCTTTGCGATTATGCTGCTGAAAGAGGTATAGGCATTTACCTCTGGTACGGCGTTAACAACAAAGGTCATAACGGCTACAAGGACAGCAAGGGAAATCCTGCCTACCCTTATTATTCGCTCCTCGATGAAGCTACTATAGTACGTGAATTTGAGCGTATACACGGTCTTGGAGTACAGGGCGTAAAGGTCGATTACTACGAGAGCGACACTCAGGAAACTATGAAGCAGATGAACCTCTGCGCTAAGATAGCTGCTGAAAATCACCTTATGGTACTGTTCCACGGCTGTACTATCCCTCGTGGCGAGAGCCGCACATACCCGAACATCGTTTCTTTTGAAGCAATAAACGGAAGTGAATATTACAAATGGTTTGAAGCTCCGGCACTCGCTAACCGTGTATCCTATACATTTACACGAAATGTTGTAGGTTCGGCTGACTTCACTCCTACAGGCATACCGATATACGGCATCAAAGCTACTGCCGGTTTCGCACTGGCTGACGTTGTTACCATAGAATCAGGCATACAGCATTTTGCTCAGTCTGTATACACTTACGAAGGTTCGTCCGCACTTCCTCTGCTGAATGACGTTCCTGTTGCATGGGACGATATGAAGGTGCTTGACGGCTACCCGATGCAGTTCAACGTTACAGCAAGACGCAAGGGTGAGGACTGGTACATCGGCGCTTCTACACTCGCTGCAAGAACCGTGGATATCGACCTCTCAGAACTCATCGGCGACGGCGAATACAACGCTTATATCTTCGCTGACAACGACGACGGAAGCGACCTTAAAGTAACAACTCTGACAGGTCTTACATCAGGCGACAAGATAACTCAGAAGCTTCTCCCTAACGGCGGTTTCGTTATCAAGCTCACAAAGGGTACTATGAAGCTGACCACGCCTTATTCCAACTACCGCAGCTATGAAGCTGAAAATGCGGCTCTCTCAGGCAAGGCTTCTATAACTGCCGGCAAACAGGGCAAATACTGCTCAAATAACGCTTATGTAGGCTGGATAGGCGGAGGTGCTGACAATGCCGTTACATTCAAGAACGTCAAGGCTGACAAGGCTGGAAAGTACACTCTCCGTATCTACTACGTTTCCGGCGAGCGCAGAAGTCTGATGGTAGACGTTAACGGTAAGTACGCTGATACTCTCAACGACCTGTACGCAAACAAGAACGACTGGTCAGGCATACGTGCTGTAAATATGGAAGTCGAACTCAAAGAAGGCGACAACACAATAAGACTTTACAACGACAAGGGAAACGGCCCGTCTATCGACAGAATCGCTCTTGCCATACCAACAGAAGACCTCACCGGAGATATAAACTTTGACGGAGAAGTCGGCGTTGCTGACCTCGTATTCATGGAACGCTATCTCCTCGGAGCTGAAAAATTCAATAAAACTCAGTTCACCGCCGCAGACCTCAACGGCGATAACTCTACAGATACTTTCGACCTTGTAGCCCTCAGAAAGATCATAACAAGATCATAATGCTTTCTGTCCTTTCAGAATACCATGCCTTTTCCTGAAAAAGGCAGGTGTTTCTGAAAGCAAAGGCAACAATAAAAGGAGTTGAAACATATGCAACTGACAAAAAAAATAATGGCAGTCTGTATATCAGCCTGCATGACTTTTCCTCTCATTTCAAATATACAGGCTGTGCCCGAACAGGTCACTGTAACTCAGGCGGCTGACTACACATATGACGATGACCTCGTAATGCGCTATACTACTCAGGCTGGCTATGTCAGCACTAACAACGCTTTCAATAACGATGAATCGTTCTACAAGGCTCTGCCTATAGGCAACGGACGCATTGGCGGCATGGTCTACGGAAACTGTCCGGACGAACTCATCGACCTCAACGAGTGTACCGTCTGGAGCTCAGGTCCGAGCAACAATAACCGTGAAGGTGCATCAGGATTTCTGAAACAGGCTCAGGAACTCCTCAAAAACGGAAAATACTATGATGCTAACGACCTCATCGGCGGCAAAATGATAGGCGGCGGTGAAGCAAAGTATCAAATGGTCGGCGGACTTAAACTGTTCTTCGGTCACAAGGACGTTACCGGATACAGCCGTACCCTCGATATGAACGACGCTGTTGCACGTACAGAATATACCTGCAACGGAGTAAAATACACCCGTGAAACTTTCGTAAGCCACCCTGACCAGGTAATGGTAACTCGCATCACTGCCGATAAATCCGGAGCTGTTTCAATGTCTCTCGGCTATGAAAATGTACTCAACGGCGGTGTGACTACTGACGGAAATGACACTCTCGTGGCAAACGGTCATGGCAGTGATGACAACTGGGTAAAAGGTGCTGTTTACTTCTCAAGCAGAAGCAAAGTCATACCAGAAAACGGCTCTGTAAGTGCAGGCGGCGGCAAGGTTAATGTACAGAATGCCGATTCCGTTATGATAATCACCTCGGTCAGAACCAATTTCATCGACTACAAGACCTGTAACGGCGATGAAAAAGGAGATGCCGCCAAGGATATCTCACGTACAGAGAAAAAGTCCTACGATGAGCTTTATGAGGCTCACAAGGAGGACTATCAGTCTTTGTTCAAGCGTGTTGACGTTGACCTCGGCAGAAACAGTGCTGATGCAAATTCAAAGACCGTGAATCAGCGTATAGGTGAATTCAGCAAGTCACAGGATCCTAAGCTTGTGAAAATGCTCTATCAGTACGGCAGATATCTCATGATAAGCGCATCCCGTGATGCTCAGCCGATGAACCTGCAAGGAATATGGAACAAATACTCCTCACCTGCATGGGGCAGTAAACTTACGACAAATATAAACTACGAAATGAACTACTGGCCTGCCTTTACAACAAATCTTGAAGAATGTTTTACACCTTTTGTTGACAAGGCTATGAAACTTCAATATGCCGGTAATGAGACTGCAAAAGTCCACTATGGCATTTCAGACGGCTGGGTACTTCATCACAATACTGACATTTGGAACAGAACTGCTCCTATAGACGGTTCGTGGGGACAATGGCCTGTTGGCGGTGCATGGGTATCGAATATGCTTTATGATGCTTACCGCTTCAATCAGAATGATGATTATCTTGAAAAAGTTTACCCTGTTATAAAGGGAAGTGCTTCGTTCCTTAACAAGCTCATGATACCAATGAAAATTGACGGTCAGGAGTATATGGTAATAAGTCCAAGCACCTCTCCTGAAATAAATCTCCCTCCATATGGCGGAGCTAAAGCCGCTTCGTGCGACTATGGTGTTACTATGGACAATGGTATTGCCCGTGAACTTTTCAAGGACGTTTCAGAAGCATCTGAAATTCTCGGAGTTGATGAAAAGCTCCGTGGTGAACTCAATGACAAACTCACTCTCATACGCCCCGAAATTATCGGTAAATGGGGTCAGATAGAAGAATGGGCTCACGACTGGGATAATCCAAATGAAAAGCACCGCCATATCTCACATATGTACGCTCTTTATCCAGGCTATGAGATAACTCCTGACGATAACCCGACTACTGCAAAGGGCGCAGCTACTTCACTCAATGCCCGTGGCGATGACGGTACAGGCTGGTCAGAGGCATGGAAGCTCAACTGCTGGGCAAGACTTGAAGACGGCGAACACGCTTACAACCTCGTAAAACTCCTCGTCTCCCCTGTTTCCGGAGGTA
>DEBW01000026.1:18826-28677 GCA_002348905.1 Ruminococcus flavefaciens
TCCAGATAGACGGAAACTTCGGATTTACTTCCGGCGTTACAGAAATGCTCCTGCAAAGTCAGAATGACGTTATAAGCCTTCTTCCGGCACTTCCTCAGAAGTGGAACACCGGTCATGCAAACGGTCTCCGTGCAAGAGGAAACTTTGAAATAAAGGAAATGTCATGGTCTGACGGCAGTCTCGAAAAGGTTACTATACTCTCAGGCTCAGGCGGTATATGCACTGTAAAATACGCCGGAGCTGTTATAAGCTTCGACACAGAAGCCGGCAAGGAATACACTCTCGGCGGTGAATTACAGTTCATCGACGACACTCAGGAGCTTCAGAACCTCGCTCTCAACAAAGAAGTCACAGCTTCTGGTATATCCAAGAGCAACGACGCTGCTAACGCTGTTGACGGCGATGACAGCACAAAATGGGCTCACCTCGACGGTCTCGGCGGCGAATGGATACAGGTAGACCTCGGTCAGGAATACGATATCCAGCGCTGGGTTCTCAAATTCGCAGGCGTAAGTGAAGATATCAAGTACAATGCCCGTGACTTCAAGCTTGAAGCAAGTTCTGACGGCGACAGCTGGTTCGACGTTGACACTGTTTACGGCAATACCAAGACTGTATGCGGAAGCAGCACTGAAAAATTCACTGCACGTTACGTTAAGCTCAATATGCTCACCGCTACTCAGAACAACGACGGCGGTGCAAGAGTTTATGAGATCGAGCTGTGGGGCGGAGACAACAAGCCTCCTGTACCTGTTACCGCTTATGCAAACACAAAGGCTTGCAGTTACAAATTCAAGCACGGCGGAGTTCAGAAAGACCACGATGCTACCGACCTCGGCTACATCATGAACGACTGCTACGTTATGTACAAGAATATCGACTTCGAGACCGGTGCTGTCGGCTTCAAGGTAAATGCTGCCAGCGAGACTAACGGCGGTATCATCGAACTGCGTACAGACAGCCCTGACGGTACTCTCATAGGAAGCTGTAAGATCTCAGGTACAGGCGGCTGGAGCGATTTCGAGGAATTCACCTGCGAAACAAAGCAGTGTATCGGCGTAAAGAACCTGTATCTCGTGTTCACCGGCGATGACGGCTACCTCTTCAACGTTAAGGACTTCGAGTTCTACGGCATAAAGGGAGATACCGACTGCGACAGGACTGTTGATGTTTTTGACTACACTATCGGACGCAAGGCTCTTACAAAATCGACCGAGCTTAAAGGTCTTGCACGTTCCAACGCTGATATCGACTCAAACGGCGAGATCGGCATAGCTGATATGGTTCAGCTCGAAAAATACCTCCTCGGCAAGACTAAAAAACTCTGATAATACAAAACAGGCAGATACTTCGCTTATAGAGGTATCTGCCTGTTTTAGTTTTTGAGCTACACTGTTCTGAACACAATCATATCATCATATTTCACTGTTTCGATACTACAAGGAACATTTCCTTTCAACGTTGTTTCAATATGGTAGAACATCAAACAATTATAAATATATCCAATGTTATTTGGTGAACGCCTTTTATATCCAAGCTTTGAAAGCAGTGTATGCAGTTTCATTCTTGCAATGCCCTTCTGATTGATGTATAGTATCCTTATTCTAAGCTCCTTGAATATAAGGTGTGAAAAGGTATGTTCAGTATCATCAGAAACGCTGTTATTCTTCAAGCCCAAGTCATCCATATCCTTTTCAATTTCTGATTGTTCAGATACATATGTAACAGGATCACTTAAATAATTCAGCTTATCCATTACAGCAAGAATAAATTTCTTCTGGTCGTACCTGTATTCAGGCTGAATAAAAATGTTGTCATGACAATATATGTTTTGCAGTAATTCGATATAGCTTTCACTGTCCATGTGATGATATTGGATAATACGAGCTAATTCAAAGGGAGTATATAAATAGCTTTTCATAACTTATCACTCTTTTCAGCGTTGCAGGAACGACAAAGAATCTGCAAATTCTCAGGTGTAGTCTTTCCACCCTTATTAAGCGAATTGATATGATCTACCTGTAACATGATACGATTTGGATACTTTTTACCACAGCAAGCGCAAGCATATTGTCCGTCAGAGGTCTTTGCTTTGGCAAAAGCTCCGTCACGGAGTAATTTTTCATATTCAGGAGCTACCTTGCCTATTTCATATAATGACATATTCTCAAACTGACGTTTACCATATACCACATTATCCTCATCATCTTCAAAGAGAAACGGCGAGGTTATGCGAAGTATCTCTCGGCTAATCTGATCGAAGAAATATTTTTGCCTTCCAAAGTACAGTCTAAGAACATTATCATCACCGTCATTCCAAAGCTGCTGGATATATGCTGACTGCGTAAAAGAATCCATTTTTTGTTTAACAATATGCTTGGCAATAACACACACATCAAATTTGCTCTTGTCGAGATCATCAAATGTATAGAAATTCGGAGCTGCTTCATACTGGGCGTAGTATTTCAGAATATTGATAATATCCTTTTCATCATACGGCGGTATCATTTCACCGAGAAAGAACGTGTTTCTGCATTGCTCCGCCATATCCGACAGTTTCTCCTTTGACAGATATTCTTCGTCATTACCATATTCCTTGAAAAGCACAGGAAGGGCATCCATAAGCTGCTCATAAGCAGTTTTTGTGCTGTCATATACCATAACCTGATAGGAAATATCCATTCCATTTTCCTCAAGATATGTAAAGGCATACATACCTATAGGGATACGCTGAGTGAACGGAACTTTTTCAAGTTCCTTAGTATCAGCAGAGCGAATCAGCATTTTAGCAAATTCTTCTATCTTGGAGATTGCAATAAGGCGAATATCACGCTTTTCATATTCGTTTTTGTTATCTGTGAAGTCGTTGTTGCCTTCAAATATCGTTTCCGGATTAGACCATGCAATTTTATCAAGTCCGTCGTCAACAAAGGAAACAATGTATGCTTTCTTTGTTCCGCCTGCCTTTTCGCCTCTTAAAGCTCTGCCAATCATCTGAGTCATTAAAATCTTGGATACGGTAGGTCTTGTGAGGAATACTGTCTGTGTTTTAGGCAGGTCAACTCCCTCAGTCAGAATATTGACATTTACAAGCACCTGAAGTTCTCCTTTGCTATATGCATCATATACAGCTGCATTATCCTCACGGCTTCTTGTGACACCTGTAATTGCGTCTTTTATTGATGATACAACATATCCTGATTTAATGCCGTAATCATTAAAAATAGCAGAAAGTGCAATAGCATGGTTGACGTTCAATGCGAAAACGATAGTCTGACCGTATTTCTCTTTGTTTGATACAAATGTTTCTACTATAAACTTGTTACGCTCTGCATTTTTTACCATTTCATTTGCAAGGTCTTCGGGAAGAATATCAAGGTTCTGAATCGATTCAAGGTCTTTTGCTCCGATAAATCGTCCAAAATCTTTGCCCGTGTTATAGCTTTCAATAATAGGCTGTGAAAGAATCTGACGGTTTATCAGCTCTTTAAGCGAGATTTGATAAGTGATACCTTTATCGTTGTGAACAAACACGCCATTTTCTATTCCGTCTGTATAAATCTTCGCAAGCAGTCCCTGTTCATTATCGGCTGTGCGGAATGGCGTTGCTGTAAGACCGATCAGCTTCACATTGGATACTTTGCTTTTAACATAGTCAATTACTTTACGATATGTTTTAGCAGTAGAATGATGTGCTTCGTCTACAATAAGATATATCTCATCTTCACCTTTCAGCCACTTATCCAATGCACTTAGGTTACGTCCGATGCTATCTTTGCTGATGATGAGCAAATCATCTTTATTATCAATATCTATTGTCCTGTCATGTTCAGGTGCGCCTGATACGATCCTATAACGGAAAGACGATATGCTCGGTATTACTTCTGAAAAGGCATAATTCTGAAATGTCTTTGCAGCCTGATCAAGGAGTGTTTGCCTATGAGCGATCCATAGTATCTTCTTTTTGCGGTCAATGGCGTTACGAAGAAGCCATACGGCTGCTGTATATGTTTTTCCTCCACCTGTTGGCAAAACAACGAGAGTGCTGTATGAACTGTTACGGTTGATTATATCAAGATTAGCCATCGCTTTTTTCTGATGTTCATACAATACTCTTGTGTTGCTTATTTTCTTTGGAGTAATTGTTCCATTTGATTTAGTTTCAATAGAATCAATCATCGTATTCACCTCATTATTCTGGAAACGTTTTATGAATAATGATATTATAGCACTATTTTACATTTTTTTCAAGTTCACTCAACATGAGTTACCGAGAACCAGAACACATAATCTTTCGGGATAGGTGTTCCTGGACTGCAATGAACTGTATTCAGCGTATCCTTTGAATGGTCGATGTTTTCATAATCCAGATCAATACTGCCAAAGCAGTCATAAGTCCACTTTATACCGTTTTCATCGAGTATCTTTGTTATCTCAGGCAGAGTGCCGTCCAGCGGAAGTGGCGGTATTTTCACCATATCCTCTCCGTCATTGTCACGGACTACATATACGACATCCTGACCATTGTCAAAAAAAGCCACCTCGCCGATATCGAAATACTTTGTGCTTATGTATTTGACATCGTAGGTGTTTTCGATGCCTTCTCTTTCAAGCTCTCTGACGATATCCTCATAATTATCTCCTTCGGAGTTGAAAAATGCAGAGAATAAAGCAAGTTCTTTATCCTCTTCTTCCTTTTTCACCTGCTCCTCCTGAGCCTGTATTTCAGCTTCTTCGCTTTCTATCCTGCTTATAGCATCATCAAATCCAGTCTCGTCATACAGCTTTATTCCGTCGATAGTTTTTATTATTCCTGAATTTTTATAGTAAACTATCCTCATATCTCTTTCATACTTTTTGCAGGTTCTGATATAATACACTGCCGGTATTTCATAAAGATATACGCTGAACCCTTTGAAGGATATATAATGTGCTGTGTAAACGTGTGACCTTCCGCCTCTTCCGCTGCTGACAGAATATGAATGTGTTTCAAGTCTGACATCATCAGGAGCTAAAACAACTGAATCTGTCTCCTTTTTTATTCCGTCACGGTAAAGACAATAGCTGTATTTTATCTTTAGCGGTTCTTTATTGTCAATTTTTATGCCTCCATAAGCCTTTGACATATGGAAAAAATTCGGGAGCATAATTATAATTAACAATATAACAAAGACAACTCTGTAAAACGGATTGTCTATATCTTCTTTTAAGTCTTTCAGAAATGATGATACACCATTAAAGTTACACAAAATAAAGAATATCACAAAGAACGCTATACACAATACCCACGCACTTAAATGTATGTCTAAAAATATTATAAGCGGAGAATTTGTCTTTGCACACAGACCAGCCAGCCACTCTTTGAACAGTACCATGCCAATGGCAACAAAAACTGATATGACCGCTATCCCAGCTTCTTTTTTAGTAAGTTTTTTTCTCATTTTTTCTTCCTTTATCAATCATAAGCAACTGCAATAAACCTGAAATCCTCTGTCTTATCAAGCCTGTCTATTACATTCGCCTTTATCCTTTCTGTCATTGTATCTATTACAAGTTCCAGCATATCACCGATTATTTTAACCGGTGTGCATAACAGCATGACCTTTAATGTATCAACGTCACATTCCGCCCTGTTTTGCTCAGGATAATCACCGCAGTTGTCTATATCCCAGTCCTTTCCGGCAACAGCTTTCATATCACTGAGTGTACCGTATTTTGCACGATATTCAAACGCCTGTCCGTCATAATAGTACTCCACAAATATTCTTGCGACCTTCTCTTTTACTCTCAGAAGCTGCTGAGAGATATATTCTGCGCTTTTTTCCGCAAAATCAAACAGAGTCATTTTTGCTTCTTCATTGCTCTCAAAAGCGATATATACAAGCTTGAATTCTCCGTTCTTTGTAAGCTGGATATATTTAAGTCTGCCTTCATCATCATAAGCAGCGTAAAGTCCGGATTCGATAGTTTTTTCGTCTATATTGTAAAGTATCACTTCTTTTCCGTCTTTCGGCGTATAGTAGGAAAATATATCATATTCTCCCAGATGCAGAGCGATAGCCTCATCATCTTCTGTCAATTCACTCAGGCTGTACTTCCCAGCTTTGAATTTCAATGGTATCCTGTAATCTTTTTCCATAATCATTTCTCCAATAAATATTATTACATCAGTTTCTTTCCTAATTTGAAAGTAAAGAGTTTCTGCGTACTGAATTATTATACAAACTATTATATTATACTGCAAGGAAAATGTCAATAAAAAAACCGCAGTATCTTGGAAAATACTGCGGTTTATATCACATTTCTTTCTGAACATCATAAAATTCCTGAACAATAGCCTTGTCAGGTTCTTCTGTCAGGAGCGAAACAGCAATTATTGCAACGAATGCACATATAAATGCCGGAAGAAGTTCATATATATCAAAGCTTCCGCCCATTGGACGTATCGNNATATTCCAGAGTTGTTTCCGTTTCGGGAGCGCCTGTTACCAGAGATACTATGATAATAGCTGCAAATGCGCAGAGGAATGCAGGAAGAAGCTCGTATATTGCAAGTACGCCGCCCATAGGAGCAATTGCGAACTTCCATACGAATACCATTACGCCGCCTGCAATAAGTCCTGCTAAAGCGCCCCACTTATTTGAACGCTTCCAGAAAAGAGCGAGTATCATTACAGGGCCGAATGTAGCTCCGAAGCCAGCCCATGCAAAGGATACTACCTTGAATACTGAGCTGTCCTTGTCCCATGCAAGTATAACACCGAGCAGAGCGATAACAACGAGGACTGCTCTTGCTGCAAGCATTGAAGTCTTTTCGCTGAGCTTCATCTTGAATACGCCTTTGAGTATATTCTCGGACATACTTGAAGATGCTGCAAGGAGCTGTGAATCTGATGTTGACATTGTGCAGGCAAGTATACCGGCAAAGATAAGTCCTGCAACAAGTGCAGCTGCTATGCTGTGCTTGCTGAGTACAGTTGCCATTTCGAGCACTATAGTCTCAGACTCGGAAGAATTTGCAAGAACTTTTATATCTCCGTTAACTGTAAGAGTGTGACCGATAAGACCGATGAGTATTGCAACTCCCATTGCGATAACTACCCATACAGAAGCAATTCTTCTTGATATCTTTACCTTGTTCTTGTCCTCTATAGCCATAAAGCGGAGGAGGATATGCGGCATACCAAAGTAACCAAGTCCCCATGCAAGAGTAGATACTATCGGGATGATACCAAATGAAACGTGCTCGCCGTCACCGGTAACAGTGCTTGTAAGTGAGATATAATCCTTTATAGCCTTTGCGTTGTCGATAACTGCATCGAAACCTCCGGCTGTATTAACGCCGTAGACCACGAGTATGAAAAGAGCGGTTGTCATAACGATGCTCTGGATGAGGTCAGTGAAGCTTGCTGCAAGGAATCCGCCGAGGGAAGTATAAGCAACAATGATTATCGCACTGATTATCATGGCTGTGTGGTACTCCCAGCCGAAAAGCTGATTGAAAAGCTTTCCGCAGGCACAGAAGCCTGACGCTGTATAAGGAACGAAGAATATGAGTATTATCAGAGCAGCTACGCCCATTATGATATTCTTGTCATCACGGTAACGGAGCGAGAAGAAGTCAGGTATCGTTATCGCTCCGCATTTCTGAGAGTAAACTCTCAGACGTTTCGCAACTATGAGCCAGTTAAGATAAGTACCGACCGCAAGTCCGATGACCGTCCAGCTTACTTCCGCTGTACCGCAGAGATAAGCAAGTCCGGGAAGTCCCATGAGGAGGTAACTGCTCATGTCCGAAGCTTCGGCGCTCATGGCAGATACGAGCGGGCCGAGTTTACGTCCGCCGAGGTAGAAGTCACTTACATTGCTGTTCTTCTTTGAGTAAACTATTCCAATAACTACCATCATACCCATATAAAGCAGGATAGTGATAAGTATACATAATACTGATCTTGTCATAAATGAAACTGCATCCCTTCTGTAGATCAGTCCATAACAGGGATATAAGCAAGCGCATTGAGAGCCTTTGCCTTATCAGCAGCCTGAGTAAATGTGAGAACTTCCTCTGTGATAAAGGATGTGCCGTTGTCGTCTGTGTAAGCACCCTCGCCTACTGCATCGCAGTCAGCAGGCACACGGAAATACCAGCGTGTTGAAAGTTCTTCAACAGGAGCGATGAAGCTGTTGTCGTCAGATGAATCCCATGACTGTGAGAATACTGTTATCTTATGCTTTACAGACTCGATAACGTCACCGAGAACTGCACTTGCTGTAGGAAGCTTGCCTGCGCCTCTGCCGTAGAACATAGCCTGATCTATACCGTCACCGTAAACGAGTACAGAGTTGAATACGTCGCTTACGCCAGCCATGATATTCTCATGAGGGATAAGCATTGGCATTACGCAAGGGAGGATACGACCGTCGTCAAGTCTTCTTACAGAAGCTATGAGCTTGATAGCGTGTCCGAGGATATCAGCAGCAGCTACGTCAGCGAGGTCAACTTCGGAAATACCCTTTGTGTAAACGTACTTAGGATAAACGTGCTTGCCGAAAACGAGTGAAGATATTATGCATATCTTACGGCAGGCATCATGACCTTCAACGTCTGCTGTAGGATCTTTCTCAGCGTAGCCAAGCTCCTGAGCGAGCTTTAAAGCATCTGCAAAAGACATATTGTCGTTGTACATCTTTGTAAGGATAAAGTTTGTTGTACCGTTGAGGATACCTGCTACCTTATTTATATCATTAGCTGCGAGACATCTGTGAAGAGGACGGATTATCGGGATAGCTCCGCCAACGCTTGCTTCAAAGAAGAAATTGCAGTTGTGAGCCTTTGCTGCTGCGAGGAGGATATCACCTTTTTCAGCAACAAGCTCCTTGTTTGAAGTAGAAACGCTCTTGCCCTTTTCGAGGCAAGCCTTTACGAATGTGAATGCAGGCTCAACACCGCCCATACACTCAGCAACAGATGTTACTTCGTCATCGTTGAGAATATCATTGAAATCCTTTGTGAACTTGTCATGATATGGTGAATCCGGAAAATCTCTGAGATCGAGTATATACTTTATATCCATTTCAGTTCCGGCACGTTTTTCGATGCTCTTCTTATTTTTATAGAAAAGCTCAACGACACCTGAACCTACTACACCATGACCTAACACTGCAAATTTGACTGACATAACTGAAACCTCCGGTAATTATTCGGCTGAGAGGACTTTTACCTCTAACACGCCGTCAAGATCTGTTATAGAATTAAGGGTATTTATCTCGTCTGATGACTGTTCTGTGAGCCTTAGTGAGATATTCACGGCAGCAGCACCGTCAACAGGTATGCTCTGATTAACTGTAAGGATGTTAGCATTCAGCTCATGCAGAAATACAAGCACACTTGAAAGTACACCCGGACTATCGCTGAGGAGAAGATACAAATTGACTATCCTGCGGTTGAAAAGCTCCTCATACGAGAAAACGCTGTCTTTATACTTATAGTAAGCGCTTCTTGATATACCGATCCGCTTGCAGGCAGAGGCAAAGCTTTTTTCGCCTTTCTGAGCCATTAATTTCTTAACGTCAAGCACCTTAGTGAAAACGTCCGGCAATATCTGAGCGTCAATAACGATAAGCTGAGATTTTTTTTCCATTACAGATCACCCTTGAAACTAAAAACAAGTTTAAATCGTCCGCCACAGACGAACAACTGTACATTACTTAATAACTATACCACTTTTCTCAGCCTTTGTCAAGGGTAAAAATACTATTTATTTTCAAACATTGACAATTGTCAGAAATATTTGACAAAACAATAGTATTTTATTTTTATTACAAATAATCAGGAAATTCACGTTGATTTG
>DEBW01000026.1:28901-29151 GCA_002348905.1 Ruminococcus flavefaciens
TTCAAACATTGACAATTGTCAGAGAAATTTGATTTTCCCCCTTGCATTTACTCAGATAACATGGTATAATATAATGTTGTGTAATGCAATATTATTTTTTTGAAAGAAGTGTTTTTACAATGACCAAAATTACTATATTCTCCGGCTTTCTTGGTGCTGGCAAGACTACTCTTATCAAGAAGCTCATAAACGAAGGCTACAAGGGCGAAAAACTCGTTCTTATCGAAAACGAGTTCGGTCAGATCGGTAT
>DEBW01000026.1:29378-29671 GCA_002348905.1 Ruminococcus flavefaciens
AAGAAGTGCAAGATGTACCACAAGAATTTCGGCGAATTCTTCAATAATCAGATAACTTACGCAAGCTGTGTGATCCTCAGCCATACATCCGGTCTTACTCAGGAAAAGCTCAATGAAGCTGTTGCTATCGTAAGAGAGCTCAACAACGCTGCTCCTGTAGTTACTACTGAATGGGACGAGCTTTCAGGCAGTCAGCTCGTTGAAGCTATGACACAGAAGAATACTCTTGACGATGAACTCAAAGCTCTCCTTGACGAGGCTGCACATCATCACCACCACCATGACCACGATGA
>DEBW01000026.1:29782-31279 GCA_002348905.1 Ruminococcus flavefaciens
ATGAGCATCATCATGACCATGACGAGCATGAACACCACCATGAGCATGACGAGAACTGCACCTGCGGCTGTCACGACCACGACCATGACCACGAGCATCACCACCACCATGCTGATGAAGTATTCACAAGCTGGGGCAAGGAGACTCCACGCCCGTACACTGACGAGGCTATAAAGGCTGCTCTTGAAGCTCTCTCCGACGAGGAAACTTATGGTATCGTACTCCGTGCAAAGGGTATCGTTGCAGGCGAAAACGGTCAGTGGATACACTTCGACTACGTTCCGGGAGTACCTGATGTAAGACACGGCAGTGCTGAAACTACCGGCAGACTTTGCGTTATTGGCTCAAAGCTCAACGAAGAAGCTATCGCTAAGCTCTTCTGCGTTGAATAAGGAGGTACACTATGCCTAACAACCTGCCAGAAGAAATACCGGTATACCTCTTCCTCGGTTTCCTTGAATCCGGCAAGACAAAATTCATACAGGAAACTCTCGAAGACAAGCGCTTCAATAACGGCGAGCGCACTCTCCTCCTCATATTTGAAGAAGGTATAGAGGAATACGATGAATCTAAATTTGCAAAAAAAGGTGTCGTTGAAATACGCACTGTCACCGAAAAAGAGGAAATGACAATAGCCAACCTCGCCCGCCTTGCATACGAAACAAAGGCTGAGCGTGTAGTTATCGAGTACAACGGTATGTGGAACGTCAGTGACCTTTTCCAGAATATGCCTCAGAACTGGACTGTTGCTCAGGTAATGTTCTTTGTTGATGCTTCAACTTTCATGAACTACAACGCTAACATGAGAAGTCTCGTTGTTGACAAGCTCAATGTCTGCGAGCTTACAGTGTTCAACCGCTTTGATTCAAGCTTTGATGTTCAGGAGTTCCACAAGATAGTCCGTGGCGTGAGCAGACGTACTGAGATATGCTATGAGTATACCGACGGTCAGGTGGCTTACGACGATATCGAAGATCCGCTCCCGTTTGATGTCGAGGCTGACAATATCGTTATAAAGGACGAGGACTACGCTCTCTGGTACAGAGACATTATGGAAGAGCCTGAAAAGTACGACGGCAAGACTATCACATTCAAGGCTCTTGCTGCAAAGAACAAGAAATTCCCGAAGGGCTGTTTCGCTCTCGGCAGACATATCATGACCTGCTGTGTTGAAGATATACAGTACTGCTGGTGTGTCGCTGAATGGGATGCTGATTTCGAGCCAAAACAGCCTAAGCACTGGGTAAATGTACAGGTAAAGGTCGAAGTACGCAAGCACAAGCTCTATAAGGGAGCAGGCCCTGTACTCAAAGTCGTATCTCTCGCTGATGCTGCTCCGCCTGAAAAGGAAGTTGCCACTTTCTATTGATACAGTTATCAGAACGCAGAGCTTAGAACTCAGTGTAGGGACGACCTACAGCAGAGCTGCATATAGCATTCTCTGCAAATCATAGATTTGCGAGACTGCTTAATTGGTCGTCCGTGCAACAGATTTTA
>DEBW01000026.1:31347-39182 GCA_002348905.1 Ruminococcus flavefaciens
TATATCGTTGCGTTGACACACGGGCGGCGAAACGCCGCCCCTACAATTTGTTTTTCGACCTGTTTGTTTGACGGCGTGGGATAGGTAAGGGCGACAAATCAGGTGAGCGAGTTTACGAGCGTCCCCGTAATTGCGCTGCGCCCGCTTGGCGCCGCTGTCACAAAAATTTCACTTGCTTTTTTGTGCAATATGTTGTATAATGATTATGCTATTTATTTATAAGGAGCTGTTATTATGAGCAAAATTAATATTGGTTTTATCGGTACCGGCAATATGGGTACTGCTATCATAAAGGGTATCGCCGGAAGTCCGGCTGGTGCTGACATCAGCCTTTTCGCTTTCGATCCTGACGCTTCAAAGGTAGAAACTCTCGCTGAATTCGGCGTTACTGCCTGCACAAGCGAAGCTGACCTCACTGAGAAGTGCGGTTACATTTTCCTCGCTGTAAAGCCTCAGGTAATTGAAAAGGTAATCGAAGCTGCTGCTCCGGCTGTTACTTCTGATAAGGTCATAATCTCTATCGCTGCCGGCATCTCCGATGAATTTATCGCTTCAAAGACTATTCCGGACGCTAAAGTTATACTCGTTATGCCTAATACTCCTCTCCTCCTCGGCGAAGGTGCTTCTGCTCTCTCTCGCAACGAAAAGGTAACAGATGAGGAATTTGACCTCATTCTCGGCGTATTCCGTTCCTGCGGAAAGGCTGCTGTTGTACCAAAGGACAAGATGAAGGAGATAATCGCTATCAACGGAAGCAGCCCTGCTTTCATATACCTCTTTGCAAAGGCTTTCATCGACTACGCTGCTGCTGAGGGTATCGACACTGCTGCTGCTACTGAGCTTTTCAGCCAGAGCCTTATCGGTTCAGCAAAGATGATAACAGATTCCGGCTACTCCATAGCTGAACTTATCAAAATGGTATCTTCTCCGGGCGGTACAACTCTCGCCGGTCTTGACAGACTCTATGAGGGCAAGCTCGAAGAAACTGTAAAGAACTGCTGCGAAAGCTGCACAAAACGTGCTTACGAGCTTTCTAAATAAGACATAAACCTTGTCCCTTACGCATATCCTTTACTATAACAGAAAGGATGATGCAAAATGAGACATATTCGATACATACCGGCTAAAACCGGAAAAAATGCCGTATTTTTCCTCATGTGTGCAGTTGTCGCTCTCGGAGTTTTCATCGGCTCTCTGCCATTCGTGGCTGACAAGGGTATGGATACTCCCCTGCTTCACCAGTTTTTTTCACCGCATTTGTGCGGAAATACGGTATTTTCTATACTTTACAGAACTTCTCTTTCAGCTCTGCTGTATCTTGCCGCTGTTTTCCTGCTGGGAGCTTTCGCTTTCGGTCAGCCGGCAAGTACAGCCCTGCTGATATATCGTGGCATAGGTATCGGAGTATCAGTTTACTCCCTTTACAGAACTGCCGGTATGCGCTCGATGCCTGCCGTTATCGTGCTTATACTGCCTCTGGCTGTCGGTACGGTATTCGTATCAGTCCTCGCTGTGCGTGAGAGTGTACGCTCGTCAAACCGGCTTCTTAAAGCCATGACCTCAGACAATTCCGGAAGTCATGAACGCTCCGGACTAAAAATGTACTGCATTCGCTTTGCTGTACTTCTTCTTATCTCATTTGTTATTTCTGTCGCAGACTCGCTGATGAATTACGTTTTCGCTGATCTGCTCTGACCTGAACGGAGGATGTTAAAATTGAGTATTCTCTCAAACGATTACGAAAGCGCCGGTCCCGGCATTTCAAAATATGCACCCAAGAAAAAAGGTATTGCCCTTTTCTTCGACATATTTTTCAGAAAGATATGGAAGCTTACAGGACTGAATATGATGTTGTTCGTATTCTTTATACCTCTGCTCCTCATGCTTCCGGCTTTGTACTACATAAAACAGCCGTATGTGTGCATGGGAGTCCTTGCCGTACTTTTCCTGCTGTTCGCCGTGAATATCGGACCGGCTTTAGCGGGTATGACAAAGGTAATACGAATGTTCCTGCTTGAAAGACACTCTTTCATCGGACGAGACTTTTTCAAAGGCTACAAGCAGAATTTCAAAAAAGCCAGCATTATCGGCATACTCGATATACTCGCCGCCGCTTCTGCATTTGCCGGCTACAATGTCTACCCTGATATGGCTCAGCAGTACAACACAAAGATATTCTATATACCTCTTGTACTGACATTCAGCGTTGCGATAGTCGTTATGATGATGAACTTCTACATCTTCCTAATGATGACGGCTACTGACCTTTCACTGAAAAATCTGCTGAAAAACTCATTTGCACTTGCTTTTGTATCGCTGAAACAGAACGTACTGACATTACTTAGCATCATTGCATTTGCAGCTATCATGTTCATTATATTTGTAAAGTTCATGCCGCTGTTCATACTGCTTATGCCGTTCTTTCCGGCGGCTATAGTATGGTTCATCGTATGCTTCAACAGCTACCCCGTTATACAGAAGTTCGTCATCAACCCTTACTACGAAAGCATGGGAATGACAAATCCTGAACTTGCTGACGAGGCTGACGAGATAGAAGAAGAAACCCTTTTCGAGGATATGGGCGGTAAGGAAAAGCCTATCGAAAAGCGCAAAAAAGGCAAAGGCAAACATATATCATAAAAAATTCATCCCTGAAGCAGTTTCACAATTGCTTCAGGGATTTTCTTATACTATATCAAAATTTCGCCTCTTTTTAACCGCTCTGCGGTCGCTTACCACCGGAACGCCGAGGGCGGCGTTCCCTACAAAACGTTACTGATAATTATTGACAATGACGTTACATGGGCTGCACCCCAGCGATTCTGAGTTTTTCGACAAGCTAAAAGGGCGGATAATATCCGCCCTTCTGAGTTCTGAGTTCTAAGCTCTGAAAGCTTAATAAATTTACTTGATAAGTCCTATACCCCAGATTGTGAATGAACCGCTTGCTGAGATAGATACATCAAGGTCGCCTGCTTCTGTCTGGAAGTAACCGAGTTCAGCGTCAGGACCGCCCCAGGTGTACTGCTTGTTACCGTTTATCTTGGTTGTCTTGCCGTTTACAGTAACGTTGATGCTGCCCATACCTGAGCTGTTTGCCTTGAATACGATGATAAGTCCCTTGCCGTTTGCCTTGAATGTCATCGGAGCGCCGCCGCTTGATGTATAACCGTATGGAAGCTTTCCGTAACCGCTGCCCTTTGTGAATGAACCGCCGTTGAAGTTCTGGAGATCCTTTGAAGGATCAGCGTTGATGCAGGTGTAGTACTCTGAACCGTATACATCCTTGCTTGGGAGAGTATAAGAATCTGAACGATTCTCAGTTCTCATAGCCTGACGGAGGTAGTATGCCATACAATCAGATACGAGCTTACCGCCGTTCTTGTGTGGGTGGTACTCGTCTGAGAAGTAGTCGCCCGGCTGGAGATAACCGCTGTTGAATGCGTATGTGAGAGCGTTATCCATGCTTATTACAGGGATGTCGAGGTTCTTTCCGACAGCTTCCATCTGCTTCTGGCTGGAGTAACCGCCCTTTGAACGTGTGATGAGTGCGATAACAGCAGGCTCGTTAGGAAGTTCGAGGAACTTGCGGCAGAGGCTCTCGAAGCACTTCTTGTACATGATATCCTCATGGTCGTTAACAGAGAATTCGATAACAACGATATCAGGATTTGCACTTACAACTTCGCTTTCAGCTCTTACAAGTCCGACAACGGAAGAAGTACCGGAAAGACCAGCGTTTACTTCCTTGAAGTTGCCCTTAGCGAATGTCTGTCTAACGTAGCTTGTGAATGGATCGCTGTAGTTCTTACCCTCGGTGATAGAACCGCCGATGTAAGCGAGTGTGAGGTTCTTACCGCTTTCAGCTGCTTCAAGCTTCTTTGTAAGACGGTAAGTATTACCCATATTGCATATAGCCTTATTGTAGAACTGGAGCTGCTGTCCCTGTGCAGTCTCTACATAGTCATCCCACTGATTGTCCGGCTTAGGCGGCTCAGGACGCTCAGGAAAGTCCTTGATCTTGCCAAGGGCAAAGTTGCATAAGAGTACGAGGTCATTAACGTTTGTTTCGCCGTCGCCGTCGATATCAGAAGCCTTGAGAGCCATTTCGTCCTTGAGAGTGCCGAGTACAGCCTTACGCTCAAGAACCATATCGAAGGAGTTTATCATACCGTCATAGTTGAGGTCGCCGTAAACAAGTCTCTTTGTACCGCCTGAACCCTTGATGACTGTACCTGCGGAAGCACCTGCAACATCATCAACATAGAAGCTGTTAGTGCTGTCCTCGGTCTCAACATAGAGAACGATATCTGTAGCGCCTGCCGGTATCTTGTAGTTTTTGTTTGCAAGCTGTACCCAAGTGCCCTTGATAGTCTCAGCCTCTGCGATACCGTCGTAGCAGGTAGTACCTGTTGAATCCTTGTACTGTATCTTCAGGAAGAACTTGTCAGAAGAACCGCCGGAAGTAAACATAGCGTTTGCGCTGAAGCTGTAGGACTTGCCTGCAACGAAATCGCTGCCAAGCTCCTTGCTTGCACCGTTCCATGCAGCAGTTCTGCCGTCAACGTAGATAGACTGACTGCCCTCAAAGGCCTTGTCAGAAGCAGAAGTTACCTTTGCAGCGCCTCTGCCTGTCCAGCCGTCAGTACCAGTCTCGAAAGTATCACGGAAGAAGATAGTTCCGTTATTCTCAGGAGCATCCGGATCATCGGAATTGCTGTCAAAATTAGCAGCCTTAATCTCCTTGAAGTTCTCTTTGAGCTGAGTATCTTTGAGTTTGCAGGTATCACGGTCATAGTGACTGCCTATAGGAGTATCCCAGAGTACAGGACAAAGTTCTCTCTCACAAGCTGCCTCGCAGACCGATGTAAGATAATTTCTTACAGACTCAGGATCTTTATTCTTTGTTGGACAGCCGTACTCGCCGATGATAACAGGTACGCCCTTATCGTAGAAAGTGGACTTTATCATATCCATATTCTTTGCAAGCTCCTGCTTTTCAGCTGTGCTTCCCCATGAATATGCTGACTTGCCCCAGTCTGCATCCTCTTCAAGTATAGCAAAAGTTGAAGGGATGTAGTAGTGTACTGATACAGCAAGACGGTTTACAGGATCGTAAGGTATCTCAAAGAGAGGATCACAGGTGAGATTTACGTCTGTGTTGTATCCTGAGATAAGAAGGTGACGGTAAGAGTTGTTTGAACCTGTAGCTCTTACTGTATTTATGAACTTCTGATTTATCTCATTTACCATAGCGTAGGACTTTTTCTTGTCGCCAACGCCGGAATACTGATTCCACACTTCGTTCCAGCCAAGCTCCTCGTTCTGAGCCTCGAACATGAGCTTGTCGCCGTAGTCCTTGAAGTGGTCGCTTATCTGTTCCCACATATGAGTATAGCGCTTCATGCACTCTTCCTCATTGTTCGGGTAATCGTTCATCCAGCCGTTATCCCAGTGGATATTAACGATAGCGTACATACCGGTATCGAGAGTCCAGTCAACTATCTGAGTTACACGTTCCATAAGTTCGCTGTCGATAGTGTAAGTACCGTCATTCTTCATACGATTAGACCATGCTACAGGTATTCTCAGTACGCCGAAGCCTTCATCAGCATAGCCCTGTATCATTTCCTTGGTTATCTCAGGGCTTCCCCATGAAGTCTCGTAAGCCTTTACTGAGCCGTCAGTCTGCTCGCCTATCCAGTCTCCGGCAGCCTCCATAGTATTTCCGAGATTTATGCCTATACCCATATCTTCAACGATATCAATAGTGGACATATTACGCATCTCGCCGGTATCAGCGGCATGAGCAGGTGAAACTGTGACAGCACAGGTCACGAACATTACTGCTGAAACGGCAGCGCTGAATGTTCTGCTTAGCTTCATTTCATATCAACTCCTATAAAATATTTGAGAACGTATTCTCATAATGCAGGAAAGCATCCACCACATTTCCTCATATTAATTATACCCATATTATCGTCCACCTGCAACCCATAATTCGTAAAAAGGGTGGATAAAATGTATAAAAAGATAAAATTTAACTGATAGTATACTGTTCATATCAAAGGAAATATAGCCAAAAATCTGCTGGTAAAAATAAAAATATTATCCTTCTGTTTATCAATTCAAATATATAACAATCAAAAAATACGGATGCCCTCTGAGCATCCGCAAATTATAGTGAACGTCAAATTATTCATGATTTGTTTTTCAAATAATATTCAATAGCATCAGCGGTAAACTGTGCTGTGCCCTTGCCTCCGACAAGGTCGATATTATCGGATATCTCGCCTCCGCCGGCATACATCTTGCCAAGTCCGGCGAAAATCCTGTCAGTACAGGTGTAAAGGTTTGCTGTAATAAAATCCTGCATCTGCTTTACTTTCGCCTGCACTTTTTCAGATTCAGGAGACTCCCCTCTCATAGTTCCGATCTCTGCGAAAAGCTGCATAAACTCCTGCATGAGACTTTCTTCTTCGTCCGGAGTACGGTTCTTCTCCTTCTCTGCAAGCTCTGCGTACTCTTTGGTATGTCCCCATTCTTCTTTAGCTCTTTTTGCGTATTCGTCCAGTTTTGAACGGTCAAATGCTGAAAAATCCATAAATTTCACTCCTAATAGTTTTATTCCCTTTGCGTAGGTTATGAGATATTCAAGACGCTGTTTTTTCAGTTCAAGAAACTCTATCTGCTGTGCGAGCGCCTTCTTCTTGTCATAGTCCGGACTGCTCATTATCCGCTTTATATCTTTCAGCGGAAATTCAAGCTCACGGAAAAGAAGTATCTGCTGCAATGTCTCCATATCTTCCGAGCTGTAAAGTCTGTAGCCGGCATCTGTATGCTCAGACGGCACAAGAAGTCCTATTTTATCATAGTATTGCAGTGTCCTGATGCTTACTCCGGTAAGTTCACTGACCTTTTTTACCGTCATCATTTCTGTATCACCTCCATGAGCTTAGTATAAACTATTACGTAAGGTAAGAGTCAATAGGAGAATCGGATTTTTGTAGATATAGACAAATTTATAGTAGAAAATTTGGCACAAATGCCACTTGCTCAGAACTCAGAGCTAAGAACTCAGAAATCAGATTTTAGCCGTTAGCTGTTAGCCGTTAGCTTGTAGGGACGGCGAACCCCTCTACAATTGCTTCATGATAATTAATAGGAAAAGGGCGGATAATATCCGCCCTTACTGATCTCTATTATCTGAGTTCTGATAACTAAACTCTGATAGCTAAGCTTATCATTCGTCAGCGCTTACTGCTGAAATTACCTCTGTAAGAAGATTTGACGGGAGCTGCTCATATCTGAGGAAATCAAATGTGAAGCTGCCCATACCTCTTGTAGTCTGACGGAGATACATAGCGAAGTCGTGCATTTCTCTTACAGGTACTTCTGCGATTATCTGAGTAGTACCGTGAGAAACAGGCTCCATACCGAGAACTCTGCCACGGCGCTTGTTCAGCTCGCCCATGATATCACCTGTATTATCGTCAGGAGCATTAACTTTAAGCTCTCCGATAGGTTCAAGCATTACAGGATCAGCCTGTCTCAGACCTTCCTTGTATGCGATAGAAGCTGCTGTCTTGAACGCCATTTCTGAGGAGTCTACAGGGTGGTAAGAACCGTCAACAAGTATAGCCTTCAGACCAACTACAGGACAGCCTGCGAGTACGCCCTTCTTTACAGACTCTTCAAGTCCCTTCTGTACAGCCGGGAAGTAGTTCTTTGGTACTGCACCGCCGAAAATCTTCTCCTCGAATACGAGTGTATCGCTTACACATGGCTCGAACTCTATCCATACGTCACCGAACTGACCATGACCGCCGGACTGC
>DEBW01000026.1:39314-39623 GCA_002348905.1 Ruminococcus flavefaciens
CCGAGACCGCTGAGTATCATTTCCTTGGTATTCTCGTCCTGAACGTAGCTGAGTGAAGGATCTTCCTCTGTGATACGCTGCATACCTGATGATACCTTAGCCTCATCGCCCTGTGACTTAGGCTTTACAGCCATTGAGTAGCAAGGATTCGGGAAATCCATAGCAGCAAATTCAACAGCTCTTGAAGCATCAGAGAGTGTATCGCCGGTATTTGCTGTGATCTTTGATGCAACAACTATATCACCAGCGGAAGCGGAAGTGACTTCTGTCTGCTTCTTGCCGCAGAGTGAATAGAGCTTGCCTATCTTT
>DEBW01000026.1:39693-40127 GCA_002348905.1 Ruminococcus flavefaciens
TCGGTATTGCCGGAAGCAGAGTTGACTGTATCGCTGTTGGCTTTGAGCTTGCCTGACATAACTCTTATAAATGACATCTTGCCAACAAACGGGTCAGCAACAGTCTTGAATACATAAGCAGCAAGAGGATCGCTTTCGCTGCACTTTATCTCTATCTCATTCTTTGAAGCGTCGCAAGCCTCAGCAGCTGCAACTTCGTCCGGTGAAGGCACGAGAAGCTCGAACTCCTTGAGGAGCATATCAATACCTGCAAGCTCAGTTGCGGATGTGCATACTACAGGAGTGATGATACCTCTGTTCATACCGTCGTGGATACCGTCGATAAGCTCCTTCTGAGTGAAAGGCTCGCCCTCGAAGAACTTCTCCATAAGCTCGTCAGAAGTCTCGGCAACAGCCTCGGAAACTGCGGCTACAAGTCCCTCGATACGGTACTC
>DEBW01000026.1:40382-40617 GCA_002348905.1 Ruminococcus flavefaciens
TTTGACTTACCCTGCTTTACAGCTTCGTCGTAAGCCTTTCTTGCGCCGACTTTTACGCCGGATTTTGCAGATACTGTGATAAGTACAGTGTCAGCAGCACGAATGCCCTCAACCATTTCAGCTGCGAAATCAAACAGTCCCGGAGTGTCAAGAAGATTTATCTTATGATCGTTATATTCAAAAGAAGCAAGAGAAGTGCTTATTGAAATAACTCTCTTGATCTCCTCAGGATCGT
>DEBW01000026.1:40667-46239 GCA_002348905.1 Ruminococcus flavefaciens
CTCTTGATCTCCTCAGGATCGTAATCGCATACAGTTGTACCATCAGCAGTTTTGCCGAGACGGTCTGATGCGCCAGCCTTGTAGAGAAGTGCTTCTGCCAGTGAAGTCTTACCTGAGCCGTTATGACCGGCAAGAGCAATATTCCTTATCTTAGATACGTCGTAGTCTTTCATCTTAGTTTTCTCCTTGAAATCAAATTGGAACACAAAACATTCCTTGATAGTTTATTCTTACTGTAATAATATCAGTATATATAACTACAGGATTAATTATATATCAAAAGTAAATAAATTGCAATACTATCGAAATATTTTCTACATATCATATTAGTAACGAGTATTAAATTTGTGTATTTTTTACAACAAAACTATGCTTTTTCGACTTCTCCGAACAAAGATTTACAAACAGGCATATCATAGTCCCATATCCTAAAAGCCATATCAGCGTAAACAAAAGCATTGAAAGTATGCTTTTTTCCGGCTCTCCGAACAGGCGGAAGATCATTTCGGCTGTAAACATAGTCAGAGCCGAATATATCACCGGTACTGCAAGCATACGTATCAGCCTGAACTTTACTCCGGTATGCCGCAGTATCTTCACAAGGCGTGAGATATTGCCGAAAACATTGCTTGCGTAGTAGGACACAGCTATGCCGTAAAAGCCTGTTACCGGCACAAGTATCAGAACTGCCGCAATGCGTATGACGTACTCGGCAAGGTAATTCACTGACGAAAAGCCTTGCAGTCCCATGCCTTTTATGAGAGCTTCAAGCACTATCTCCATGTATATGAACGGCACTACCGGAGCTATCGCCGAGATAAGTCCTCCGGCAAGCTCTCCGCCGCCGAGAAGCTCCCCTATAGGTCTGCCGAAGCGCATAAGCACTGCCGCTGCGAATACTGCATATATCATAGTGTACTCGATAAGCCGTGAAGTTATGCTCTGTATGCGCTCACGGTTTCCGGCTGACGATGCTCTCGCCGCTTCGCTGACTATCATTCCCGACATCGAACACAGCATGACTGACGGAAAAAACAGCGTAGGTATCACGATAGCTTCAAATATGCCGAACATACTAAGCGCCTGCTCCTGCGAATCTCCGAACTGCCGCAGACATACCGGTATCAGAGCATCATTTGTACTGCTCAGCACGGATGTGATAACTCCTCCGCCCATTATCGGGAACGCTGCCGCTGCGTACTCCCTGAAGCTTATGCTGCACTTTCCTGTGCTCTTTACCCTGTGCCTTGCAAACATCACGAGCATAAACATCAGCGATACTGCATTTCCGGCAATTATCGAAAGTATCATTATCCGGCACACTGTACTTTCCGTATGTACCTTCGTGCCTGCCGTAAGTATCACTATCACAGCCGATTTTACGGCAAATTCAAGTATATCCCCTGCCGCTGCTGCCGATGCTTTACGGCAGGCGTTGAAGTAACCCTTGAAACAGCAGGCAGCAGCTCCGCATAATAATGCAGCCGGCATAAGACGCACCGCTCCAGCTACTGCTGCTCCGCTGAAAAAACGGCTGCTGACCGGCTCGGCAAATATCACTATCATCAGCGATACTCCGCTGCTCAGCATCATGCAGAGTTTAAGTCCGTGAAGCAGTACCCTGTTCGGACTTCCGCAGCTTCTGCCAAGCTCCTCAGATACAAGCCGGCTCGTACATAAAAATGCGTTGCCGTTTGAAAGTATGCCTGCAAGTCCTAAAAACGAACCCATAAGCGAGAATTNNGGAGAATATACCTATCGCTGAACCGCCTAACTGCCGGTTTATGAATACATTCAGCAGAAGCGCCGCTGTGTCAAGTGCAAGCTGCATAAGCGTCAGCAGCATCGTGTCCCTTATCATTTTGCTTTTTATCATACGTTTTCCCTCCGGTGATAAATATTATTCATCAAAGGGAGAGAATATGAATCATCAGTTATCAGCTTTTTTCCCAGAAGTAACCTCTTCCTTCATCACGGCAAAGCGTATATACCGTTTTTCCTGAGATGTCCTTTGCTTCTCCGGAAAATTTTTCTTTTATCATTTCTGAATACTCAAATAACGCAAATCCTTTTTCATTCAACTGTTGGGTATAAGTTTCAGAAGCATTTGTAAGCGTTATGCTGTCAACCGATGTATCATCTGAATAGCAGAAAACAAGCATCCTTTTCAATGTATCATCGCCGCAGTCATCGCAGAAATACACTCCGGTACTATCATCGTTATTGCGGTACTGATAACTCATACAGCCCTCAGGCTTCCACAATCCATGACCGCCAAATCCTCTTTTTACACTGACTGCATAAAAGCGATTTTTTACATCTGTAATGCATACTATGCGTGAATTCTTTTCGGTTATGCTGTATTCTCCAAGAACATTATAACTGTTGTCACCTATACTGTCAGTGAAAGATGCTTCCGCAACAGCCGCCTGCTCAGCAGTGAATCTTACGCCTTCATTATACGGATTCACAAACATCCACCATGCAGTCCAAACTGCCGCACTGAAAATAATCGCAGAAGATACAAGCTTATGTCTGCGTATACGCTTTGCAAGTGATATATGCTGTTTTTCTGCATCACTTTCAGATTCAGTAATTGAAATATCAATGTCTTTTTTAATAAGCTCCCACTCCTCGGCACAAGCCGGACATTCAGCTATATGCTCCCAAACTGCCCTCTCACTTTTTTCAGAAGCAAGACCGTCAGCACTCATAGTCATAAGGTCACGAATGATATCACATTCATATTTCATACTGATACACCTCTTTCATATATTTGCGTATTTTTGCCTTTGCACGGTTGAAAATAACGCTTGCATTTCCTTCACGTATCTTCATCAGCTTTGCTATCTCGCTGTAGCTCAGTTCAGAATATATACGGTATTCAACAACAGACCTTGCAGGTTCTTCAAGCTGTCTTATAGCTTTTCGCAGATTCAAAAGCTGCTCATTCTTTTCTGTCATCTCTGCTACGTCCGCAACATCAGACAGCTTTATCTGACTTTCGGCTGTCTGACGCTGACCTATCTCCTTCCGTACATACTTTCCGTATACATTCTTCGCAATCTGAAACAACCATGTCCGCATCTGGCACTCTCCACGGAATCTGTCAAAGTACAAAAAAGCCTGATAGAATGTTTCCTGTGTAAGCTCATCGGCTGTCAATACCTCATATCCTGTAAGACACAGCAGAAAACGCCGCACATCTGAATAATATTCAAAATATATTTTTTCAAATTCTTTCATTTCATCACCTCTGCGGCTCAATTTTCTGAATATTAGTACCGCCGGAACAAAAAATCTTACACATAAAAGCAAAAAATATGGGCGGATGATTTTTCCGCCCTCAGTCTGTCAATAAACCTTAATTCAAATCTGAAATTTGCGGGCGAGCGGAACTCGCCCCTACAAAAACAAACGTAAAACAGCCAAATTGTAGGGGCGCTTTCCGAGCGCCCGTGCTTTATTTTATGATAAAAATGACTTTTTCGACAAGCTGTGGGCGGATGATTTTCCGCCCTTAATATTTCACAATAATTACTCAAGAGGAATATTCTTGAAGCGTATGTTCATGTCAACATCGCCTGCGATACCGGGGATTCGTCCTACAGAGCTTGCCTGCCATATCGCAAAAGGTCCTGAATAGTCTGTCTCATCAGTGTAGTGAGCGAGCCATACAGGGTGGTTGTTCCTGTTCTCCCAGACGTTTTCAAGGAAGTTCTTGCTGCTGTAGAGCATAGCCTTGTAGCCGTGCTTTTCGACCTCGTCGCAGAAAGCTTCAAACACGTTGTTGAGGTCACGGAGATTCATGCCGTATTCCTGTATAGTTCCCCATTCCTCCCAGTCAAAGGCTATCGGATACTCAGTCTGTTTTCCTCCGAGCTGGTCGATTATCCAGCGGGCGTGTTCACGAGCGCCTTCTTCGGTATTGTCGGCTGAGTAGAAGTATACTCCCACATCAAGTCCGGCAGCGGAAGCATTTGCTATATTCTGCTGGTAGCAGTCGTCCATCTCGACTTCTCCGCTGTAGTAGAAGCCTACTCTCATAAGGACAAATTCAGCTCCGGCATTACGTACAGCGTCATAGTCAACACTGCCCTGCCATGTTGAAACGTCAATGCCGTAGCTTACGTCAACATAGTTGTAGTACGCCATGAAATCGTCAAAAGTTACTCTTGGCTCGTTATCTTCGGGACGGGGTATCTCATTGAGGACAAGCACATCCATGTCCCAGCTTGAACTGTTTCCTGAGCTGTCTGTAACTGTAACGGAAATCGGGTAGCTTCCGACTTCTGAGGTGTTGACATCGCCTGTATATGTAACGCTTGGCTGGCGGTCGTAATTGTCGATATATCCGACTATAGAATCAATATTGAACGGCTGTCCGAGCTTAACATACGGATTCCAGCCGGAATTTACAACAAGCGGCTTTGTTGTGTCGGCGACATTGTATGTTATCTCTTTTTCGTACTTTTTGCCCTCATAGATTATCGGGATACGCATTTTTTTCTCGCCTGTACTGCCGGTATCAATCAGGACATCCGGCTCGGCAAGCTCAGCGTTTATGCTGCTGATTATCTCCCTTACCGCAGTCTCACTGTAGACCTCGACGCTTCCGCTTATCTCAGCCTGCACAGCTTCGGGAGCATCTCCGGCATTTTCGGGAGCTTTTGTGGTAGTTGCTGCTGTTGTAGTAGTTTCTGCTGTTGTTGTAGTCTTTTCAGCCTGTGAAGCAGTTGAAGCTGCCGTTGTTTCCGGAGCAGTGCTTTCCTCTTTTACTGCGGCAGTTTTTCCGCATGATGCAAGTGTCAGTGCTGAAAGTACAGCGATAGTTGATAGTATTTTTCTCATTTTCCCTCCGTATAACAATTCATAATGCATAAGCGCCAAGCGAGCGCAGCGCAATACGCATACCAAATATTTATGTTAACGTTACATACGACTTGCGACCGAAATTATCGAAAAACAAATTGTAGGGAACGCCGCAGCTAACAGCTGCCCGTACCCTCTGTCACTTCGTGACATCTCCCTGTACTACAGGGAGTCACCCGGCGTTCCGTGTAACGTCATCGGCATAAATTTGCCTTAACATTCTGTAGGGGACGGCGTCCTCGACGTCCCAAAACCGACAAACCACCTGAATGATTATGATTATCGTTAACTGAAATATTATGATAAATCCATGATTAATCGTGTATTGTTAATTATCATGGTGGGACGTCGAGGACGCCGTNNCGCCGTCCCCTACACTGAGTTCTGTTATCTGAGTTCTAAGTTCTGCTGTTCAAAAGTCTGTCCGTCATTACCTTGCGGCAGGATATCTCAAGGCTGTCGTCAAGTTTTGCAAGTTCAGCGTGTGAACCGTTTCTGCGGTCTATGCAGTATCCTATGATATAGTCCGATATCTCAGGATTTTTCGCAAGACATGGACCATGCATATACGTTGCTATGACGTTTTTCTCGAAGTAGCCCTCATACTGGCTCTTTGAACAGTTTCCGTTTCCGCAGAGCACTTCTCCCAGCGGAGTTTTAACGTCCTGAGTCTGTCCGCCGTGATTCTCAAAGCCTACAA
>DEBW01000026.1:46342-46657 GCA_002348905.1 Ruminococcus flavefaciens
CGTATCACAACATTGCCTATACAACGTTTTTTTCTGCTTGCCGGAGCTACGGTATAATAGTCGAAAAGTCCGAGTCCCGGTATCTCGTTTCCGTCAGCATCACGGTAATATTTGCCCATGAGCTGATAGCCTCCGCATATCAGGAAAAGGAAAGTCCCGTTCTCATAGGCGGACTTTATGCCTTCTCTGCATTTTATCAGGTCGGCTGAGATGTGCTGCTGTTCAAGGTCAGCGCCTCCGCCGATGTATATAAGGTCGTAGCTGCTGAAATCAGGCATTTCAGAATCTACGGAATATTTGTCGATAATACAGTTT
>DEBW01000026.1:46680-51879 GCA_002348905.1 Ruminococcus flavefaciens
TACTCAATACCGCGTTTTCCGCAGCGGTACTTCATTATCTCCATGTTGCCGCCGTCGCCGTAGAGGTCGAGCATATCAGCGTACATATGAAGTATTCTTATCTCACTCATCGTTTTTGCCTCCGTGCTTTGAAATGTAGCGTTTCAGCGCACTTCTTGTAGGCTGAACTGCTGTATAGTTTGCGATAACGAATTTTCTGCCGGAAGTATTTGCAAGCTCCTCAACAGCTTCGTCAAGGTCAGGACGCACAACGATATTCGCAGGATCGTATCCGGAGCATTTTATCCTCACGGCGATATCATAGGCTCTTGTGCCGGAGGTAACAACTCTTGTGACACGCTCGAAGATACTGAAATTTATGTCCCATATCCACGATACATCAAGACCGTCAGCAACATTGTCGTTGAGCACGAAAAGAAGCTCCTTCTCGCCCTTCATCTCGTTCATAACACGAAGTGTCATATTCGCTCCGACCGGATTTTTCGCAAGGTTGAGAGTTGTCATCCTGTCGCCGAGCATGAAAGTCTCCATACGTCCGTTTTTGACGGTATAGTTTGAGATAACGCTGTCTGTGACTTTCTGTTCGATATCATAAAGCGTTGCAGCAGCAGCTACAGCAGTCATATTGTAGACGTTGTATATGCTGTTGAGCTTTGGTGAATACTGGTGTCCGCCGGCAGTAAATACCGGCTTTTCGAGGTCTATACCGCTTGCTGTGATGTATGACTGGTAGTCTCCGAAGCCGCACTTTTTACATATGAACTTTCCTATGTGGGAGTACTGATAATACTCATATTCAAGCGGTTCACCGCAGAAAGGACAGAATCTTCCCTCAGAGGCCTCAAATATCTTTTCAGTAGCAAATGCATACTTCTCAGCACGGAAATACTTCACATTCTTATTGTTCGGGTTTGCTCTGCCGAGACGGGCTGTGTTCGGATCATCGCCGTTGAGTATCAGATTCCCCTCAAAGGTCTTGCAGAAGCCGTTTATCTTCTGTATGAGAGTTTCCATTTCTCCGTTTCTGTCAAGCTGGTCACGGAAAAAGTTCAGCACAACGAGCGTTTCAAGCTTCAGCTGTGAGTAAACTACAGGCACATGGCTCTCGTCAGTTTCAAGTATGAGGTAGTCAGCATCAACTTTTCCTGAGCCGTCGCAGTAGCGCAGAAGAAGCGAGCATATACCGGTATCAAGGTTGTTGCCCTCTTTGTTGATGATTATTTTCTTTCCGCTCTGCTCGAAAAGCTGGGCGATGCAGTTGGTAACGGAAGTCTTTCCGTTAGTACCCGTAACCGCTATTATAGGGCAGTCCACCTTGAACATCTTACAGCATCTTCCCCTTGTGAGATGCCATAATATTATACCCGGCAGATTTCCGGCGTTTCTGCCTAAAAGATGCAGTACGCCGACTATTATTTTTCCTATCAGTATCAAAAGTCTGTTCAATTTATCTCTTCCTTATCAAAATATATGAGCTTTCAGCTTCTGTAACCGGAGCACTCTCACGATATACATATTAATAATAACACATTTCCGGCAATAATGCAACTAATTTTTGAAGCTGTCAGAACTTAGATAACATAGCTTAGAACTCAGAGCTCAGAACTAAGATATTAGCCGTTAACTATTAGCCTTTAGCTTGTAAAGTACGCCGTCACCCTACACTAAAGGCTAACAGCTCATTTCTGAGTTCTGATTTCTAAGTTCTGCCAACTGAATTTTAAATTCTGAAAACTGAATTCCTTGACAATTCGGGTAGTTTCTGATATAATTATATAATTGAACATCCGAAAGAGAAATTTAGCTCTCTGAGGTCATTATTATAGTGGTGAGTAATATATGAAAAAAATAATCGAGGAATTTTTCAGCCATTTCTTTTCAAATCCAGTCCTTCCATTGCTTGTTATAGTTTGCTCTATATCTGCTATGGCTCTGACTTCTGACAAGGATGCAACTGCTGAAAACGAACAAATAGAGTACGCAAGACAAAAACAGCTCATGCAGCTTGCCGAGGCAACTGCCTCATCATCTTCTGCTGCGGCAACTACTCAGGCTTCATCGTCCGCAGAGACAACAGAAAAGCTTACTGTAGCATCTGAAACGCAGACAGTAACGACTACGACAACAACCGCCGCTGCTGAAACGACAACTGCCGCAGAAACGACAGAACCAGTTACAGAAGCACCGGCTGAAAATCCGCCTGCACCTCCGGTAGAGCAGCCGCAGGTATCTGACTACTCAGTATTTATGGGAGCTGAATCTCCGAACGGTGCTTTTTATCAGGATAAACTTGTGATAATCGGAGACTCTATCGCATCCGGATTCTGTGCATACGGATATATCCCCGGTAATCATAATGTAGCAAAAGAGTCTCTCGCACTCTGGAATATGAACAATTACACCTTCGATGTCGGAGGAGGAGCTATGAGCGCAGTTGATGCAGCAGCTTATACAGGCTCTCCGCTGATATTCATTTCCATTGGCATGAACGATATACTTGGAATGTCTCCTGATGACTACGGTGCAAGGATGTGTGCGCTTGCCCAGCAGGTAGCATCAGTGCTTCCGGACTCAACTATAGTGGTAGGCTCAATAACTCCGGTATCTGACGGAAACTACTACACAGACAATGCCACTATCCGTTCATTCAACTCTGCACTTGAAAATGCTATAAACTCAGCAGGCTCACCGCAGATACTTTTCTTCAGCACATACTCAGTGCTATGCGATCCGAACACACTTGCACTTTCCTACGATGCAGCAGGCGGAGACGGACTTCACCTTAACGGTTCAAGCTATGGCTGGGTGCTGAATGCTCTGTTCAACTACCTTGACACTGCCGGAGCTTATGAACGTATACAGGCAACAGGGCGGTAAGATATCAGAACTCAGATATCAGAAATCAGAAATAAGTAGGGGCGGATATTATCCGCCCTTTTGCTTTGCACATTAATTATTATGAAACAATTGTAGGGACGACCATTGGTCGTCCGCAAATAACCCAACAACGTTCAAAAAACAACCAATACAACGTCAGAAAATATCCCATAACCGGTAAATAATATCAACGACTACACACGGACGACCAATGGTCGTCCCTACAGATGCTATCGTTAATTATTGACAACGATGTTGTACGGATGCACGGAATGTGCCATACACAATTCTGAGTTCTAATTTCTAAGCTCTGACAACTGAACGTGCCTTTGTGAAAGAGAGGGTTAACGACACAAGGCTGGCATTTAAAGCCTTGTGTTGTGTTACCATTTTCACTTGTCTTTTACAGGGACAATATTTATATATATATATAAGCCACCTGTCGCAATTTTTGTCGCAAAACATTTAATTATCTTCTTATGATAGCTGATATCTCGTCCATTATCTCCATTACTGCAAGAGTGCCTGACTGAGGTACAAGCGGACTTTCTTTCAGTCCTTCCCTGATACAGCGGTTTACTTCCTCTACCTCATATTCATAGCCGTTTATCTTTTCACTGACACTGCATTCTTCAACTATATTTCCCTCTGCATCATAGAGAGTGGCATTATTTGTTACGAAGAACCAGTCTCCAAGCATTACAGAGCCTTTGTCTCCGGCTATTACAGCATTGTTTTTCAGCGAGACTTCAAACCCTGAATCTACTGATGCATACGCTCCCTTATAGCGGAGTATGACACTTTCACTGAGGTCTATGCCGTTCTTGTCGATGTGAGCTGCTGCGAGGATGTCGTCAGGCTTGCCGAGGATGTCGTAAACGAGAGTGAGAGGATAAACGCACTCATCAAGAAGCGCTCCGCCTCCGCAGTCAGCACGGAAAAGCCGGTCATCTGCATCATAGCGGACATGATTGCTGAAATCTGCTTTGATATAGCGTATATCTCCTATAGCGCCGCTTTTTATCCATTCAAGCATACGGATGTAAGCAGGTCTGCACTTCATCCACATAGCTTCCATGAAGAAAAGACCTTTTTTCTCAGCGAGAGCGAGAATGTCCCTTAGCTGCTGAGCATTGATGGTAACGCTCTTTTCGCATAGCACATTCTTCCCGTGTTCGAGTGCGAGCATACAGTTTTCGTAGTGCGAATTCATCGTTGTAGCCACATATACAACGTCAACATCCTTGTCCGAGAGAAGCTCCTCATAGCTTCCGAACCACTTTGTAAATCCATAGTTTGCAGCGAATGCGACAGCCTTTTCAGCGGTTCTTGAACCGACAGCATAAAGCTCCGTGTCCGGAGTACCTGCAAGAGCCTCAGTAAAAGCACGGGCGATACGTCCGGTGCCTATAACTCCCCATTTGATAGTTTTCATAGTCAACTCCTTTCGCTGTATCACGTACAGCGTTTTATTTTTGTTGTATGTCATTGAAACTTTTTTGATTATGTTGATACTTATTATATCACATTAACACGGAAAAATCAATAACTTGCTCAGAACGCAGAGCTTAGAACTCAGAAATCAGAAATGAGCTGTTAGCCTTTATTGTAGGGTGACGGCGTACTTTACAAGCTAATGGCTAACGGCTGATAGCTAACGTCTATTTCTGACAACTGAGCTCTTAGTTCTGACAGCTCATTTGTGCAAAATGGAGATTTCGGGAAATTTTTTCAGAATAATCAACGCCTTTCCGTTGAAAAAGTGCCGATTCCCACCCTATTATGCGGATACACTTACGAAAGGAGTTATTTATGAACTGGATAAGAAACAAAAGATTCATCAGCTTTGCCGAAGGTCGTGCTGTGATACTCGCCGAAATACAGGCGGATTCTACAGAGGATTTTCCTGTTGTCAACGCCTATGACGGCTACACCATTGCCAAAGGCTCTATCGCTCTGGACATATCCTCCGGAGACTTCTATTGCCTTGGCAGTGACGGTGTATGGTACGATCAGACAGATGCAAACAAACCGCCTGTTGACAATACTCCCGAACCTGAACCCGAACCTGACGACGATGAACCGGAGGTAACTGAAAATGCCTGAATTATGGGAAAAATTCAAAGCCAGTAAAAACATCCCGTCAGAAGACTTCTTCACAGACGTTGTGAAGAAAAAAGCTCATCCCAACGAACACATCTACGGTGCATCATGGGACAAGACAGCAAACGTTCCGGGGCGCAATTCATGGACGAGAACAGACGATGCTGCGAACTTCACTGATCCAGTGCCGTACACAACTCAGCAGTCAGGAAGCAGTCC
>DEBW01000026.1:51962-63692 GCA_002348905.1 Ruminococcus flavefaciens
GAATGTATGTTAGAATACCGGTTTACTGGTACAAGATAACGAACACCGCAACAGAGCTGAAAATTCAGGTCGCTGACTATGCGGCAGCAGGTTTCAACGTTTCACCGGCTCACTGTGTAAGGACTACAGGCGGAGAAAAAACGGTACTGTACGAAAATATCTACGTCGGACGCTACACGGCGAAAGACGGTCTGCCGGTCGCTTCGGGAAATTCTCCTCAGCATTGTTCAAGCTTTACCGACCTCTCAAACGCTGACTACGCCTGCCAGCGAAATGGCACAAAGCGTACCGACCACCGCACTCAATGGACGATGGATATGCTCTACCTCGTTGAAGCTGCTTCATGGAATCAGATCGAGGGCAGAGGTGGCGGAACTAAGAGCAGAGCTGTCGGAGGCACTGACAATATGCCGTACCACACTGGAATCATGACTGCTGACCGCTATTCTCAGGGAGATTCTCAATGGCGGTATATCGAAAACTACGGCAGAAATGACGACGAAATAGTCAAAGGCTACGATGCCGATGCTACAGGCAATGACCTGAAAGTCTACTATGCATCCGAGGACGGCAATACCTCAGTTTACACATCTGCTCCGAAATTCACAGACTGGGTAAACAGCAAGGTGCGTGACTTCATTTCAAACAACACTCCGGGCTATGAATGGGCGCTTGTGCCGACCTGTACTCCTCCGGCAAGCTCAGCAGCTCCGGAAGAAGAAGTCCTCGGAGATTCAACCGGTTCTTATGACTACAGACACTACAATTATGATATGTCAAACCTCAGATACTTGAATATGTACCGCAGATTCAGCTATATGTGGCTCGCTGACGTTAACGGCGGGTACAGACTTATGAGGTTCAGCACGTAAATCATTAAAGCCTCCTGAGCAATTTCAGGAGGCTTTCTATATCAGAGGTTCTCTTTGTATTTTTTTAGCAGAGCCACTATATCAGCCTGCTGTTTTTCTTCTGCATACTGCATAAGACCGTCAAAGTTTTTTTCTGTGAAAAGTGTTCCGTTTTCGCAGACCTTTGTGACAAATCCGATATCGCCGTTATCTACAGCAAATTTGAATATCTTTGCAAACCTTTTCCTGAAAAATGTCATGAACGCTTCACCCTCATAACCTCCGCAGAAAAGCTTGCAGAGTATGCCGAACTTTACAGGAGCAGGCATACTTAAAGAATAATTCTTTTCGCAAAGCATATTCAAAATATCCATAAAAGGAACTTCCGGTATTTCAATATTAAGCTCAACATTGCTGTATATCAGAGTTTTAAGCTTACTGCACGCATCAAATGCATTTCCTTCAACTTTTTCAACGCTGTCAGGTAAAGATATCGAAACAAGGCTGTAGCAATGGTCAAATGTCTCAGAGCCTATATATTTTACACCGTCAGGAATAACAGCATTTTCAAGTTGTTCACAGCATGAGAATGCACTGCTTCCTATACTCTTTACACTTTCCGGAACTGCTATTGATTTCAGTTGTGTACATAATTCAAATGCATTGCTGCCGATACTTTTTACGCCGTCAGGGATAGTAATGGATGTAAGGCTGTGGCATCTGCAAAACACATAGTTCTCAATTGCTTCAACGCCGTCAGGTATAATAACAGAGCCAAGCTTTCCGCATCCGGCGAATGCATAGCTTCCTATACGCTTGACGCTTGCAGGAATGTTCACAGAAGTAAGCTCCTGACAGTTTAAAAATGCTCCTCCGCCTATGCTTGTGACATTTTCGGGTATCGTAATCTCGCTTGCTGAACCGTTGTACCTCACGAGGACATTATTTATCATCGCAAATTCATCTGTATCATTCTTCGGGAACTGTGTCTCCTCAAATGCATTGACTCCGATATGTCTTACTTTTTCAGGTATAGCCACAGGAGCAAGCTTTCCGCATCCGCAGAAAGCCTCGTCCTCGATAGCTTCAACGTTCTCAGGTATATTCACAGTTTCAAGGCTGTAACATCCGCTGAAAGCCTGACTGCCGATACGTGTCACACCTTCGGGTATCTTTACAGCTTTCAGCTCGGTACATTTTGTGAAAAGACCGTCGCTTATCTCATTAAGGTCTTTCGGCAGAGTTACAGAAGCAAGTCCAGACATATAAAACGCCTTACTTCCGATACTCTTTACGCTGTCAGGGATATCCATAGAAGTTACACCCTCGCAAAAGAAAAATGCTGAACTGCCTATGCGTGTCACGCCGTCAGATATAGTGATGCCGGAAAGCTTTCTGCAAAAATTGAACACACCGTCCTCAATAACCGTCACTCCGTCAGGTATATTCACTGATAAAAGGCTTGAAAGACCTCCAAACGCCCATGCGCCTATACTTGTGACACTGTCAGGTATTTTTATCGAAGTCAGACCGTGGCATCCTGCAAAAGCGCTTTCTCCTATGCTTTTTACTCCGTCAGGTATGACCACCTCTGTCTCGTCAGCATCAATACTGTACTTTACAAGTACATCATTTTCAATTTCAAATCCCATATTTAACACCTCATTTTCTTTTTAAACTCTTATGGCTTATCTCAGGATTTCTCATATCTGCAACAGACTGCACCATAAGAAATACAGGCGTACCGCAACGGATAGCCATTATCTTTATCTTCATAGTCAAAGGAACTTCGCTGTCTGCAAGAAGTCCTCTGCTAAGCTCGATACAACGCTTTCTTAAAGCCTTTACACGGTCTTTATATTTATCACGGTCTTTACATTTTGACATTTTTTTCAAAACGGAAAGATATGAATATATCCTTCTCGCTGACGTTAAATTGCGAAGCTCCGGATAAACGCTCTCGGTATAGTCCATTTCTTCATCAACAGCCTCTATCTCATCTAACTGCCTTTCATTGAACTCTTTATGTATTGTCGAGCCTGAACGTATCAGATAATTGTATATCCTATGATTGAAAAACGTCACCTTGTCACAGGAGATGAGAAGTCTGTACAATACAGCTAAATCTTCATATATCTTTCCTTTCGAAAATCTTAGTGAAGAAAAAAGCTCAGACTTGTACAATTTTCCCCATGGTCCCTGATCCACTCCCATTTTCAGCGCTCTTTTAACAGCTTCATATCTTGTCAGTGTTACTTCACCGTTTTCTCCGGAAAGTTCTTCTTTAACCTCTGCTTCATCATCTTCAAAAACAAGGCGTATACTTCCGACTGACATATCGGCATCATTCTTTTTCAGCGCATTATAAAGCCGTTCAACATAGTCTTTTTCGATGTGATCGTCGCTGTCAACAAATGTGAGATACCTGCCTGTCATTATGTCTATCCCGACATTTCTTGCATCCGACTGACCGCCGTTCGGTTTATGTATGACCTTTATACGTGCATCCTTTTTTCCGAGATCATCGAGCATAGCCCCCGATGAATCCTTTGAGCCGTCATCGACAAGTATTATCTCAAGGTTTTTATACGTCTGCTTCAGTATGGAATTCACGCATTTATTTAGATACTTCTCCATGTTATATACCGGAACTATAACACTTATCAATTCGCTCATACACTCACCTCCTCTGCTTTTTACTTTCTTTTCATGTATACATACTTAACGCACTTTGCTGTAAGGTCAACTCCGAGAAAGCGCACCATTATATTTATTATCCTGCCGTATTTAGTCTTTGAACAGCTAAGCACCCACTTATATCTGTCCATATCCTTTTTCAGTTTTGATTTCTCCTCTTTTTCAAGGAGCGCATAGTTAAGCAGACATACACTGTACTCATACGCACAGAAGCTGACTACATTAAAATTGTACATCCTCTCCATTGTAACAGGATATTTCCGGAGAGTTTCCCTTATAAATTTCAATATGCTCGTTACAGCTTTGACATTTGAGGAAGATGATCTGGAATTGTTTCTCTGTCTGTATTCATAATACGGTGAATCAAGGACTGCATATCTTTCAGCGAGCATTATGCAGTCTCTCGCAAATCCGAGGTCTTCCGAAAGCATACCGTCATCCGGAAAGAGTATGCCGTTTTTAACAAGGAAATCCTTCAGATATACCTTGGTACAGGCAGAGCCGGGAAACTTAGGGCGTGAGGCGATATATTCCACAAGCTGAGCCTTTGTCTTGTTTCTTATTCCTGAACAGGTTATACCGTCGCCTATACGTTCAGACGTTCCGTCAGGATAGAACTTTATCGCCTGCATAAAGATAAGGTCGATGTCAATTCCAGCGCTGTCTATAAGATTCAGCAGACGCTTTACACTTCCTTTTGCAAGTCTGTCATCTGAATCAACAAAGGTAACATACTTTCCCTCAGCCATACTCAAACCGATATTTCTTGCCAGAGAAGGACCTCCGTTTTCCTTGTGCATTATTTTAACATTGTCAAGTCTGCCGAGTTCATCAACGATAGCCGGTGAAGCATCCGTTGAACCGTCGTCTATGAGAATTATCTCGCATCTTTCATCCGTCTGGGAATATATGCTGTAAAATGTTTCTTTAAGATAGTTCTCAACGTTGTATACAGGCAGAATAAAACTGATAGTTTTCATACTTACTCTCCAAATTTCTGCGCCTTACGCAGTTTTAAAGCTGATATAGTCCGAGCGACCACTTTTTTCTTGTCGAACACTTCTTCCATGTGCTTTCTTCCGGCAATGCCCATAGTGCGCTTTTTTTCCGGCGGAAGCTCTGAAAATCTCCTCATAGCATCTTTCAGGCTCTCAGTATTCCTGCTTTCGCATAGAAAACCGCTCCTGCCGTCAATGATAGCCTCTCTGCATCCGGGGATATTGCTGGTTATCACAGGTCTGCCGCTTGAAGCACATTCAAGATTCGTGTTAGCCATCCCCTCATGCCATGACGGGAGCACAAAACAGTGACATTCCGCAATAAAAGGTCTTACATCTTTCTGATAGCCGTGATACCTCAGCCAGCCTTCGGCTTCGTACTTTTTTATACGGCTCTCGTAATTCTCCTCGTATCCTCCGAGGATATCAAGAGTGCAGTCAACGCCCTCTTTTCTAAGCATACGCATCGCCTTAAAAAGCTCGTCCACGCCTTTTTCTTTCATTATCCTGCCGATGAAAAGAAATCTTACTGTGCTGTCATCTGACGGGTATTCTGTATATCTATAGTGTTCAAGATTCACTCCTGCTCCGCTGAGAACCTTCGTCTTTCTTTTCGGGATTATACCCTTTTCAAGAAATACTTTCCTGTCTTCGCTATTTTCAAAGAATACGACTTTCGCCCTTTTAAGTGCAGTCCTGTACATCATCACCACAAGCTCTTTCAGCAAGCCTTCTCTCTCGAATGCCGTCCCAAGTCCTGTTATATTAACTGCATACGGTACTCTCAGAAGCCGGCAGGCAAAGCCTCCGTAAACATTCGGCTTGATAGTATAAGTAATAACAAGTGAAGGCTTTTCCTTTTTTAATATCAGCAGATATCTGAGAAAAAGTCCGGTATCTTTCAACGGATTTATGCCCCGGCGGTCTAACTTTGTCGTAATGATCCTGCATCCGATCTTTGATAATTCATCAGTTTTATCATTATCAGGATTTGACGCTGATACAACATAACCTTTTTTCATTAATGCTGATATCAATTCATGTCTGAAATCATAAAGACCGCTGCTGCTGTTTGCTAAGATAAGAATTTTTTTCATACTACATTTTCCTTATCTTCACTTCATTATATTTCATCATATAAATGCCTTCATCATAAGCACCTATATTTTTCTTATTAACATTACCTCTAAGATTTTCAAGTATAAGCTTCATATGATCGCATCCGCTTTCATAAGCGTGAGGATAGCCTCCGCCAAAGCGAGGATTTACTTCACTTATGCAGTAATGACCGTTTATCTCAAAGATATCAATATCTATCTGACCTCTGTAGCCTGCTTCAAGAACGAATTTCTCGATCAGTGCAAACAATTCGTTATCCTTAAAGCTGACCGCCTTGTCCGTTTCTCCGGCACGCATCTTGATCTTCTTCTTTGTGAAAACAGAAACTACCTCGCCTGAGATCATATCTATATAGACATCTGCACCGATCTCCTGACCATCAAGAAACTCCTGTATCATCAGACCGTCTTCATGAGAAAAAAGAAGATCAACCGTTTCCTTGTCATATACCTTAGAAATGCTGATACTTGCAGAACCTCTGTACGGCTTGACAAACACCGGAAAAGACACTTCTCCTGCATCTACAGCCTTAAAAAAATCCTCTTTATCCATCCATGACCTTGCACATTCATATCCATGCCCTGCAAGCCAGTTATACATCTGCATCTTGTCAAGAGACATTTCACACAGTTCATAGGAGCTTCCTATCACAGTTGTTCCGATCTCCCTGAACTTATCCGCATTTTCAGCCAAAAGGCTGAGTTCAGGATCAATCAGGCTCAAAACACCGGATATATTCTCTTTTTTGCATATATCAAGAATAATGTCAATATATCCCGGCTCATTTATCGGAGGAACTATGTAGTATTTATCTGCATCATAAATTGCAGGGCCTAATTCACTTGCATCTGTTGCAACAATTTTTCCCACACCTTCAAATGCTCTCTTAAAATACTGAACTACTTTATTTCGTGTTCCTGCTGCTAAAATAAGAAAATTCATATTTAGTTCCCTTCTGCTATCTGCTGTTCAATCTGCGCCTTTGATCTGCAAAATTTGGTTCTACCTCACGGGTATTCTCTGCGACATCCTCATGTGAAAAAACCTTTTTTATTGTTAAAGCAAATATTTTCAAATCAAATTTAAAAGAAATATTATCAACATAATATACATCAATTTCAAATCTGCGATCCCAGTCAAGATTATTTCTTCCATTAACTTGTGCCCAGCCAGTAAGTCCTGATCTTATCTCATGGCGGCGATGTTCTTTTGAAGTGTACCAGGGCAGATACTCTTTCAGCAGAGGTCTCGGTCCTATCAGAGCCATATCTCCCTTGACGATATTGAAAAGCTCCGGAAGTTCGTCTATACTGCTTGAACGCAGAAGCCTGCCGAATTTGGTAAGTCTGACCTCATCAGGAAGAAGCTCGCCGTTTTCGTCACGCTCGTCAGTCATAGTCCTGAACTTGTAGAGTTTGAATATCTTCTCGTCTTTACCCGGTCTTTCCTGAGTGAAAAGTACCGGAGAACCAAGCTTCTTTCTCACAAGAAAAGCTGTTGCCGCAAGAACCGGACTTAATACGATAAGTGCTCCTGTGCTGAGAAAGCAGTCAAGAGGTCTTTTCACGAATCTTTCATACACACCATACGGCTTATGCCTGAGTTCTCTGCCGTATTCCTTCAATTCGCCTATGCGCTCGGCAATAAATGCTATACCGGCATTAACGGCAGAAAGTGCAGCTATAACCGCTGTTATAACTTTCAGTGCTTTTACTAACTTTTTCAAATCTATCCCCCCTGTTACCACGATTCAATTTAAATTTCGTTCACACGTTACACAGGCGGATGATATCCGCCCCTACAAAATTCTGATTTCTGAGCTCTGAGTTCTGATATCTATTATCTGAAACAGCTTCGTATTATCTCAATTATGATATCCTGTTCCTCTGCGGTCATTTTTATATCGCTCGGCAGACAAAGTCCACGCCTGAAAATGTCGCTTCCTGCATCGGCAGCACCTTTCCCTGCGATATATGCGTTGCTTGAAGCTCTGCCGTTTCCGTCTGCGGTGATGAACGGATTCATGCGGTAGACCGGCTGACAGTGCATAGGCTTCCATATCGGTCTGCCCTCTGCGTTGTACTTCGCAAGAGTTTCAAGTATCTCAGACGGACAGCTCTTTCCGCTTTCGGAAATATAAAGAGTTTCCTTTTCATCTCTTACCTGTCTGCACATTGCTACTTCGTCTATCAGCATACAGCTCAGCCAGAAATTCGGTTCGCTGACTGCTTCGTCATAAGGATTCATAGTGACCGGAAGTCCTTTGAATCCCTCTTTGTACCTCATATATATAGCCTTTTTCTGTGCGATATGCTCATCAAGGTAAGACATCTGACCACGTACTATACCTGCTATGATATTGCTGATACGGTAGNNCCGCGATTATATTGCTGATTCGGTAGTTATAGCCTATCTCCTCATGCTGATACCACGGCGCAGCTTCCCGGCTCTGAGTTGACCATTTGCGGACTTTCTCAGCATCTTCATTGCTGTCAGTCAGGAACATACCTCCGGACGAACCAGTGATTATCTTGTTGCCGTTGAAGGATATAGCATTGAAGTCTCCGAAAGTGCCGGTCTGTCTGCCCTTATATACTGCTCCGAATGATTCAGCAGCGTCCTCTATGAGCAAAGCTCCGTATCTGCCGCATATCTCCTTTATCTCGTCTATCTTAGCCGGAGTACCGTAAAGGTGAACGAGTACCACAAGTCTGACATCGGGATATATTTCAAACGCCTTTTCAAGTGCATCAGGGCTCATATTCCATGTGCCGTACTCAGTATCAATGAATACAGCCTCGCCGTCCTCATAGGCGACCGGATTTACTGTTGCAGAAAAGGTCATATCCGAACAGAACACCTTATGTCCCTGCAATGTGCCGCATTCAGGCTTCGGCTGACCGTAAAGCTTCTCTCCTGCAAGTTTTACTGCAAGGTGCAGAGATGCCGTGCCGCTCGAAAGTGCTACCGCATACTTACAGCCGGCATATTCAGCAACAAGTCTCTCACACTCATTTACGTTCTCACCTGCTGTTGTTATCCAGTTCTTCTCAAAAGCGTCTGTTACCCACTTCTGCTCGTCACCGTGCATAGTTGGTGACGAAAGCCATATCTTCTTTGAAAAAGGCTTGATATCCATCTGATCTCTTCTTTCTGTGACGTATGTTTTTCGTACATAACAAGGCATAAAGCTCCCTGTTATCAATCGAGATAATTATAACATATTTTATAAAATGTGTCAAGGAGAATAGATAACCGTCATTCTATTTTGTGTACAACAGACAATGAGTTTACGCTGAATACAAAGCATGGGCGCTCAGAAAGTGTCCTCGCAGCTTTTGTTCGCTTGTACAGAGTAAAATTCAGCTCGCCCGTAAATTTCAGTTTTGTATTCATTTTTTCAAATTACAAAATATCTTCTACCTTATACACAATTTCACGTCGAATTAACATCGGTTTTATAAAATTATGCTGTTCTTGCAGATATAAATATCCAGTTTAATTTGTATATTATGTTTCATGCACTTCTATACGAGAAGTAATCTTCCGGCAAAACTTCTGCTTTTTCGACAAAATCAGACGTTGCGATTTTTCACATGATGTAGTATAATAGACATATCGGCGGAAAATAAAAAAGCCCTTGAATCTACCAATTTACAGGCATTTCAAAGGCTTTAATGTTGGAGCTGATGATCGGACTTGAACCGACGACCTACGCCTTACCAAGGCGTTGCGCTACCGACTGTGCCACATCAGCATCACCAACGCTATTAATTATACTACAACCAAGCAGAAAAGTCAATAGGAAAGATATATATTTCATAAAATTAACTTAATATACTCCCCTTGACAAATTTTTGAAGATGTGTTATCATAAATTTTATAAAGACTGTGAACGGATAAAATCCGCTTTTTTTACCTGATACAGAGAGTTTCCGGCTGGTGTGAGGAAATGAAGGTCTGCGGAAAGCTACATCCGGGAGTTGCCGTGCTGAAATCAAGTAGGTATGGACGGGTATGCCCGTTACAGCTCAATGAGGTGCGTTTTTTCGCATAAATCAGGGTGGTAACACGAGTAACTTCGTCCCTGACAGCTTCGGCTGTCGGGGATTTTTTATTTATTATGAAAAAATTGAAAAATACTAAGCCTAAATTATCTGTACCTGTCCTGCTCATAAGTGCTGTACTGGTATTTGCGTATTTCTGGTTTATCGACGGCGACAAAACGCATATTATCATAGCCGCTTTTTTAGAACCGGTTGCGGTAATATTTGCGTTATTCACGATGAAACTCGAAAAACGTGCTGACAAAAAAGCCGATTCTGAACATAAAGACTTGTCTGACGGCTCACATTTCAGTTCAGTCCAGTGGAGACAGGACTACTATGAATACACTCAGAAACACGGCTGGGACTGCATAAAAAAGAAACGCATGATACCGGATATGTGCATCCGCTGTCATGACGGAAACAGCCGTGCTTTAATGCTTATGGGAGCTTTCTTTTTCGTAAGCGGTACTGCACTGATATTCAGTCCAGAACCATTGTATATAGCTTTGTTCTGCATCGTTTTCGGCGGAACTCTGCTATATAAAGCGATAAGCAACTATTTCGGCTTTTCTGTAAGACGCTGGGGAAAAAGTCTCGGCGATGAATCTGAAGCTGTCGAAAATTCATACATGAACGGTCATCTGCTCGTTTTCGAGGAAAATTCCTTGAATATCGGCAAAGACTACGTAATTGTACTTCAAAAAAGAAATGTTTCGTATTGCCGGCTTTGCGATATCGTAAACGTAAAAAGACACATTGTCCGCCTTAAAAAGTATCAGAACAGCACCTACGCCGGTGAAATTTACCAGCATTACGCAGAGATATCACTTGCTGACGGCAGAATCCTCAGATGCAGACTTAACGAATTTCAGGTCGGAATGGCTTTGCAGAAGATACGTTCACTGATAAACATACCGTCTGAAAAAGACAGCAGCATTGAAGAAAGATTTGAAAATCAGATAATAACGCCCTGATCTGTATGGGAAGAAGATGCTGAAAAAACAGACGATTGGATATACGAAAACGAAAACTATATTAATGAATGGAAACGCAGACTTTTACTCGAACGCACGGACGAGATACTAAAGCTTGCGGAAAAATAAAAAGGAGAATAAATATGACAATTTTTGAAGAACTCAAACGCAGAGGTCTGCTGGCACAGCTCACAGACGAAAAGGAGATCGAGGAGCTTGTAAATTCCGGTAAAGCTACATTCTATATCGGCTTTGATCCTACAGCAGATTCTCTCCACGTAGGACACTTCATGGCTCTCTGCCTTATGAAGCGTTTACAGGAAGCAGGCAACAAGCCTATCGTCCTCATCGGAGGCGGTACTGCTATGATAGGCGATCCTACAGGCAAGACCGATATGCGTAAGATGATGACAGCTGAAACTATCCAGCACAACGTTGAATGTTTCAAGAAGCAGATGAGCCGTTTCATCGACTTTTCTGAGGATAAGGCTATCGTTGTAAACAACGCCGACTGGCTCATGAACCTCAATTACATTGAAGTTCTCCGTGAAGTTGGTGCTCATTTCAGCGTTAACCGTATGCTCACTGCTGAATGCTACAAGCAGAGACTTGAACGTGGACTTTCATTCCTTGAATTCAACTACATGATAATGCAGAGCTACGACTTCTACCAGTTATTCCAGAAGTACGGCTGTAATATGCAGTTCGGCGGCGATGACCAGTGGAGCAATATGCTCGGCGGTACAGAGCTCATCCGCCGCAAGCTCGGCAAGGACGCTTACGCTATGACTATCACTCTCCTCCTCAACTCTGAGGGCAAGAAAATGGGTAAGACTGAAAAGGGCGCTGTATGGCTCGATCCTGAAAAGACAACTCCTTACGAGTTCTTCCAGTACTGGAGAAACGTTGACGATGCTGACGTTATCAAGTGCCTGAAGATGCTCACATTCGTTCCTGTTGAGCAGATCGAGGAAATGGAAAAGACTATGGAAGGCGCACAGTTCAACGCTGCTAAGGAGCTTCTCGCTTACGAACTTACAAA
>DEBW01000149.1:0-5044 GCA_002348905.1 Ruminococcus flavefaciens
TCGTCATAAGCCGCCGCTTCACGCTCGGTGAAGTGGATAGCGTCCATAGGACAGGCAGGGAGACAATCTCCGAAGCCGTCGCAGAAATCGTCACGCATGAGCTTCGCCTTGCCGTTCACGATCGCAATAGCACCCTCATGACAAGCCTTTGCACACAGACCGCAGCCGTTGCATTTTTCTTCGTCTATCTCAATTATTTTCCGTATCATAGCCATACCTCCTTGACTTTCTGTATCCATTATAGTATAATCAGAGAAGAAAGTATGTTGTAATTACAACATTTTGGGAGAAAAATATGGATATTTCAGTTTTGCATAATTCGATACTGTTCAAGGGCTTTGATGATACCGAAATATCTGAGCTTCTGAAAGCCCTTAATGCAGCAGAAAAGAAATACAATAAAGGTGCGATGATATTTTCATCGGGAGAGATCACCGATAAGCTCTGCTTTGTCACGGCAGGCGGCGTTACTATTGAAAGCAATGATATGTGGGGAAACCGCACGATACTCAACCTTGTAGGTAAGGGACAGTTCTTTGCAGAAAGCTATGCACTCCTGCCCGATGTGCCTATGCTGGTCGATGTCTGCGCCGCTGAGGATTGCACTGTTGTTTTTCTAAGCATGAAGTCGCTCGCTAACCTCAACGATACGATAAGATCAAGACTTCTTGCAAATCTTCTCACTATCACAACAAGAAAAAATCTGCACTTGTCGAGCCGGAGCTTTCATACTGCCCCGAGACAGGTGCGTGGACGTATCATGGCGTATTTGAACACTGTTTCCGTGCAAAAGCACTCCCATGAGTTTGATATACCCTTTGACCGTCAGCAGCTTGCGGACTACCTAAATGTGGAACGCTCAGTGCTGTCAAATGAACTGAGCAAAATGCAGAGGGATGGGCTTATCAGGTGCAAAAAAAGTCATTTTGAGATCATATAGCTAAAATCATTTATTGTTTCTTTATAAATTCATTTGCGAAGCTCGCCCAATGACAGTCCGAACTTTTTTGTCTCATCTGCTATCATTGAGGCTATTTTATATGCGCCTGCATTGCTGAGATGAGTATGTGCCAAGTATTACTGTTTCGCCTTCACGGACACATCTGCTGTAAACTTCAAATACTACATCGTTGCTCACAGTCATTCTTATCGAGGTTTTCTGCCAGTCTGCAAGCCAGTCAGGGATATTCTCAACTCGTTCATCAATGGCAACATAAACGGTCATATTCTTTTCAGCGATAAACTGTGCTTGTTTGCCATCAATGAATTTACCGTCACAGTTGGTCTGGATAAGCTCTACGCCTTTGAACATTTCAGGAATTGAGAAGTAAGTGAAATCTCTGTCAGTGAATACTTTGTCCCCTGCAGTAACCCCCTGTTTTACACTCTATGCTACTCCGTTTTCAGGAACGAGAGATTTTACAAGTCTGCCGTCAGCAGGAGGAGTGGCTGTGGTAGTAGTAGTTACGGTAGTTGTTGCAGTTGTAGTTGCGGCGTTAGTCTGAACAGGCTGCTCATCCATTTTTACGCTTGGAGCAACGGTATATCCTGCCGACGGATAGCCTGCTTTTGCAAGAGAAGCATATGTCATATTTGACGCTGAGTTTTGCGGTCCGCTGTACTTTTCGCAATATGACTTTGCATCTGCTGCTGACTTTGCTTTGTATGTATAATTTGAAGAAGGTCTCCAATTGCAATCCTTTGCAGTCTTTCCTTTCAGTGAAAATTTAGAACCCATGGGAGTTACCTGTCTGCCTGTACCCATATTCGTTATCTTGTAGAAACTGCCGTTTTTGTCCGTGCCGACATAGTCAAAACGCCAGCTTTCATTCTGAGTGTTTTTCTGCTCTGAGATAGGCATTGTCCCACAAGTCATTGCATAAAGCCTGCATACAGCATCCGCACCGAACTGCTTATCCCGTCCCGTAATGGTCGTAACGGTCGGCTGACACATTATGCTGTCCCAGCCGCCGTCAAAGCCTGTCACCCTGACATCTTCCGGAACTCTTATCCCCTTTTGTTTCAGACTTTCTACCAACACTGCCGCCATAACATCACTACAGCACACTATAGCATCAGGACACTCAACTTTTCCGTTAGCTATATCATATCCGAGCTGAGACGGCACTTCTTTCCAGAAATATCCGTAGAATATATCACTTTCATTGACTGTGATGCCACAGTCTGTACAGGCATCTTTGAATCCTCTCAGCCTTTTCTCCGAGGACTTGTGATGCGGAACTCCAGCAAGACAGTATAGTTTACGGCAGCCGTGTTCATCGGTCATATGCCGTGTTATACGGTACATACTGTTATACTCGTCAGCTTCCATTGTCTGAGCTTTCGGACATTCTCCGCCAAGAACGAGACATGACGTATCAGTCTGCGAAATATAGCCTGCTATCTTATCAATAACTTCTTGTGTATGAAAACGCTCGTATGCGAAAATGATACCGTCAAGCTTGTGCAGGCATATAAGAGTGTAGATATTTTCAAGTCCTGCGATATATGCGTCATAGCGTACTCCACGCATTGAGTTGAGCACTCCGGTATACACGACAAGGTCATATCCGAGCCTTTCAGCCTGTGAATAAGCTCCCTCAACAAAATCACGGTCAAGAGAACTGTTTATCTCAGGGATAACAAGTCCGAATCTGCCTTTTGCATTCATATCTGACACCTCCTGATAGTTGCAATATCATCCTTTGATACTATTGTAGAGCATAAAGGCAGAAATGTAAATGCGGATTTGTGCTGAGTTTTTAGCAGATTCACAACATTTTTATTGACTATAATATCAAAAATATGATAGAATAGGTACAGAGGTGAGAGAAATGAAATGCCTGTGTGTTGGATATCATCATATACATGACGAAAAATTTGTAACAGACCGTCCTGACTGTTCGGGAGACTGGCTGATACTTATTGTGAAAACTCCTGCTGTATTTTATATTGACGGCGAGGAGATACACACAAAATCAGGCTCATATATCATTTTTCCGCTTCACGCTCCTCTGCACTATACTGCTGACGGCGGAGAATACATCGACGACTGGCTGCATTTCTTTCCCGATGACGAGGATATGAGGCTCTTCAAGGAATTTGATATACCGCTCGGCAGACCTGTCCATATAGGTGATGTGAACGCTGTTTCTGCAATAATGCGAAACATTTGCTTTGAGTTTTACTCCGCACATCAGAACCGTAATGAGATAGCAACACTCTACCTACGGATGATGCTCTATAAATTAAATGAGCAGACAAAGTTTCATTACAGTGACACCTTTCTCACTGAGACAAAGTATATGCCGAATCTGCTGTGGATACGTGAATCTATTTTCCGCTGGCCTGAACAGGAATGGAACGCCGATTTCTTTGCTGATGAACTTGGCATAAGCCGCTCACGATTTCAGCACCTTTACATTACCGCCTTTGGCTCAACAATGATGCAGGACATTATTGACAGCCGCATCCAGCGAAGCTGTGAACTGCTGGTCAGTACCGATACAAAAATCGAAGAAATAGCTGAGATGTGCGGATACAACAGTATTTCACATTTTGTGAAGCTGTTTCGTGAAAAGACAGGTCTTACACCTGCCGTATACAGAAAAAACAAAAATGCAGAGGTATAACAGAACCTCTGCATTTTTTATGGAAATCTGGGAGATGATCGCTTTACGACTCCGGAAGTGTATCTATTATACCTGCATCAAGCTTCTGTATCGAGAGCGCATCGTTTGCAGTGATACCGTCTTCTCTGTTGAAAACATCAGCATTGTTCAAGCCTTCCGGTGAGAGTTTGAATTTGTCTTTATTGCCGATATACTGAAGTATAGCTACAGCATCTGAGACAGTTACCTTTCCGTCGCAGTTTGCATCACCATAAAGCGGTACATTAACTGCTGCGGTAGTTGTTGTGATTTCAGTAGTTGATGCTGTTTTAGTTTCAACAGCAGTTATTGTTGTGGCAGATGTAGTAGTTTCAGACATTGCAGCAGTTGAAGTTGTCGTTTCAGTTGTATTCGTAACTGTCGTAGTTACTGCGTCCTCACCGGCATATTTCTTTAAATCGCAGGCAGTTCTTATCCATTCTGCGTCCCTGAGTTGTTCAGGAACAGCTGTGAATTTGCACTGCCTGTCACCGAACACTTCCTTACCGCTGCCAAGTCCTGACTGTATTGACCAATCAACCGCATTATCACCGTCGTTGACTGTCAGCGACTTGATATATTTACCGTCCGCTATCTTTGGCTGCTCAGGAACAACAGGCTGAATATTTTCGCCGTTTCCGATAAGCGTGATATCATCGACCATGAGCCAGTTTCCTGCGTTAGCATTTGAGTATATACCAAGCTGAACAGTGCCGTTAGTGACTTGTATATCATTTGTCGTTACCTGTGTCCAGTCGTTCATCTTCTTATTGACATTAAGTATTTTATCGCCGTTTGCAGTTCTCGCATAGAGCATAGCAGTCTTCTGACCGCCTGTACTCTTTACCCACGCTTTCATGGTATAATTTCCATTAGGTAGCTTTGTGTCCTGCGTGAGCGTAGCCTTGTATGCGTTTGCATTGTACTGATAAGCGCACCAGTTACCTGTATGTCCACCCTTTTTATTGCTGTTTCCAGTACCCGAAGTCTTACAGCCTGCAAGAGTGGTCTGGGATACACGGTCAGCTTCAAATGACGGATTCAGGCACCAGTTATTGCCAGCACCTACACTCCATTCGCCTGTCTGAGCGTTGAGGTTCCATTCACTATATGAATTGAACTTTACATTATTTCCGTTCACTGTGAGCGGTACCCACTGATTGTAGCCTATACCGTTTCCTGCAAAGTCGCTCCAGCGGTCTCCGCAGAAGAGAACAGTTTCCTGTTTCGAGCCTTTAACAGTATAAAAGAAGCCTGTTTGCGTAACGTGTGAGAAGTCCTCATCAGTACCGTCCATAACAGCCCATTTCGTATATGGTCCGTAGATGTCGTCTGCTACCATATGCCGTGAATGCGTCCATACCAAAGACGCTTGTGCGCTGGCTGGTCAGCTA
>DEBW01000149.1:5174-5380 GCA_002348905.1 Ruminococcus flavefaciens
ATGTACTATATGCTGAGATACGGTTATCCGCCCAAAAAGATACTCCGCATAGCCTGCTCTGCATTTGAAGAAGAATATTCAAAAGAAGTCATAATGAAATGGCTGAAAACTTTTTACAGGCGCTTCTTTTCACAGCAGTTCAAGCGTTCATGTCTGCCTGACGTTCCGAAGGTCGGTACAGTTACACTGTCTCCGAGAGGCGACTG
>DEBW01000008.1 GCA_002348905.1 Ruminococcus flavefaciens
TCTCTGAATGCGGACTGTCCTATTTTTGTAAGTCCCTCATGAAATTTGAACGAAGTAAGCGACTTACAGCCGTCAAATGCATAGTCTCCTATAGATGTTACTGTTGACGGGAGCACTACTTCTTCAAGGGCAGGAGATGTATCAAAAATACCGTCAGGTACTTTTGTAGTACCGTCTGCAAATGTAACTTTTTTAAGTAATTCTGCATGGTCAAACGCACCGTATGCAGATGTAAGCGTAGACGGGAGTGTTATCTCTGTAAGTCCTGTATCTCTGAAAGAACTGCCTTCTAATTTTTCAAGTCCCTCATGAAAATTGAAAGATGTGATACTTTTACAATTATCAAAAGCGAACGTTCCTATTTCTGTTACTGTTTCAGGAAGTATCACTTCTTCAAGTTCTTTACAGTCCTGAAATGTATAATCTGGAACAATTGTTGAATTTTCAGCAAATGTTGCCTTTTTTATATGAGTGCTTCTGAATGCATCGGGTGAACTTGTAAGTGTAGACGGAAGTGTTACCTCTGTAAGTCCGCAGTTTTGAAAAGCACACATTCCTATTTTCTTAATTCCCTCATGAAATTTGAACGAAGCAAGCGACTTACAGTCCTCAAAGGCATAAGCTCCTATTTCAGTTACAGTTTCAGGAATGACAACAGTTTTCAGATTCTCTTTTGATTCAAATGCATATTCTCCGATAACTGTAACAGTTTTTCCGTCAATTTCTGCCGGTATCGTTACCTCTGAATCATTTCCGTTATACTTTTGGATAGTTACCGTTTTTTCATCTGAAACAGTGTAAGTGAAATCACCGGATATAAATTCTTCGGCAGCGTTTGCAGAAAGCGCCGGTAATTCAAGCTTTACGCCTGCGCTTGAAAGCGGAGCACAGCAGAAAGACCCCATAGCTGCTGCGGCAGTAAGTGATGCTAAAAAGCGAGTTGTTTTTCTTTTCATTATAGTCACCAGTCCCTATATGTATTTTGCAATACAACTATTGCATGAACATATTATACACCAGTTTTCTCAAAAAGGGAATATATTTTAAAAAAGTTCTGCATAAAAATACATTTTGAATATGGAAAACTGCTGAAAAATTACGGATATCACAAAAAATAAAATCATTTTACGCATACTTATTCACTCAGTATAATGACTGTACGTCAATAATAACCAGGAGTAATCTGAATCGGAGTTTCACCATAAAAAAATCATCAGTAAACTAAACTGTTTAGCAATCAGATATCATTTTCCCTACTCAGAACCATATTTTCAATAATTTATAGTGCAATCCAACAAAATTTTTATTAATGATTGACAAACACTCACAAAGGCTGTATAATAAAGGTAACTAAGCATTAAGGGGGACTACTATGCTTAATTATGATAATATTTTCACTAAAATTGCGCAGGCTCTGCTTGCCGACTATTCCAGTGTGTACTATGTAAACGCCGATACCTGCGAATACATCTGGTACTCAAATGATCCGACATTCCATTCACTCAAACTTGAAACATCCGGTGATGACTTCTTCTCAGACCTCGTGCGTGATGCAGATAAAGTTATTTATGAAGAAGACAAGCATATCTTCACCGAAGATATGTCACGGGAAAAACTCCTCACGCAGATGAAGAACGGCTCTATGCAGAAGATAGAGTACCGCCTCATGATCGACGGCGAACCTGTATATCACTGCCTTAGCCTGATACGTGGTCTGAATGACACCACAAATTACTTCATCCTCGGCGTGAAAAATATCGACATCTTCGTAAAAGAGCGCATAGCTGCCGAAAAAGCCGAGCGTGAAAGCCTTACCTACAATCAGATAGCAGGCTCTCTCGCTGAACACTACGACACACTGTACTACATCAACATGGAGACAAACGAGTACTTCGAGTACTCCTCCACTGATGTCTACAAAAGCCTTGCCATACCTGTCACAGGCTTTGACTTCTTCGCTGAAAGCAGAAAGAACATACGCAAGTATGCTCATCCTGACGATGTTGAAAAAGTGCTGCACGTATTCGACAAGCTGACTATGCTCAAAAACCTGAAGGACACCAATACCTTTACTCTCTGCTATCGCCTTATGGTAGGCGGAAATGTAATGAACATCCGTGCTTCTCAGATATGGGCAAGCGATAAAAAACACGCTATCGTCTGCATCGAGAATATCAATGCAGAGGTAAACACTGAGAACGAGCTTATCGAAAGCCGCAGAAAAAGTGAGACATATGGCAGAATTGCCGAAAGTCTTGCTTCTCAGTATGATGTTATCTATTTCGTTGACAGCTCAACCGGACAGTACAGAGAGTTCACTTCCAAGAATATCTACGGCAATTCCCCGATAAACGAGGAAGGCAAGGATTTCTTCAATGACGTTATCCGCAACGCTCAGACTCTCGTTCACCCGAAGGACAGAGAGCGTTTGCTGAGCGTAGTTACAAAGGACTACATCGTTTCCGCACTCGAAAGCAAAAAGCTTCTGAGCATGGACTACAGGCTTATCATCAACGGTAAACCGCAGTATACACGGCTTACTGTAATGTGGTCAAACGACAGGATACACTTTATCATAGGCGTTGAGAATATCGACGATGAGGTAAAGCGTGAAAATGAGCAGGTCAAAGCTCTGAATCTTGCAAACGAGCTTGCAAGGCGTGACGGTCTTACCGGAACAAAGAACAAGATAGCCTACAAGGAACTTGAAGCCCTCACAAATCAGAAGATAGACAACGGCACGATAGCTCCGTTTGCACTTGTGGTATGCGACATAAACAATCTTAAAATGATAAATGATACTGCCGGTCATAAAGCCGGTGACGACTACATCCGCTCCGCAAGCCGTCTTATATGCAATGTATTCACTCACAGTCCGGTTTTCCGTATAGGCGGTGACGAATTTGCTGCATTTCTCGGCAGCGGTGACTACAGCAGCAAGGAGCTTCTCCTTGAAAGGCTGAGAGATCAGGTTCTCGTCAACATCAAGAACAATGACGGTCCTGTGCTTGCGTCAGGTATGGCTGTATACGTTCCGGAAAAGGACAGATCATTCGCTGATGTTTTCCAGCGGGCTGACAGCACCATGTACGACAACAAGACTCAGCTCAAAGCCGGTATATTCGAGAATATGAACACATTCGGCACTATGACTGCCGCTGACATGAATGTTCTCGACACGCTTTTTGATGCACTTGAACTGACAGCGGAAGGTTCATATGTGTTCCTGTGCAATATGAGATGCAACTACTCACGCTGGTCTAAAGCCGCAGTTGACTGCTTCGGTCTGCCTTCTGAGTATATGTACGATGCCGGAAGCGTATGGGAGGAGAGGATCCACCCCGATGACAGGGATATCTACGCCACAAGTATAGGCGATATCTTCTCCGGCAATGCTTCCAGTCATGATATGCAGTACCGTGCAAGGAAATTAAACGGTACATACGATGTTTGTACCTGCCGTGGAATGGTTCTCCGTGACCTTAACGGAAAGCCTGAGTGGTTCGCCGGTATCATACGCAACCACGGCATACAGGGACATATCGACACTCTCACAGGTCTGCGAAACCAGTACGGTTTCTTCGAGGACTTACAGAGCAATATGCTCAAGCATAAAGAGATACGTGCTGTAATGATAGTAATAAGCAAATTCTCAGAGATAAATGAGGTTTACGGATATCAGTTCGGAAACATGGTATTGCAGAAGTTCGGACGCTATCTCTTTGAACAGGTAGGCAGCGACGGAAGCGCTTACCGTCTTGACGGTACTAAGTTTGCCGTTCTCACACGTACTCTCAACTCTGAGGATATACGTCAGAAATACGAGGATATGCGGAACTATTTCCGCAAGGGCTTCTCAATAGACGGAAAATTCGTCATGCTTGACCTCAGCGCAGGTATGCTCAGCGTTGACAACTACGATATCGACTTCCAGACAGTCTACGCCTGCCTTAACTTCGCATACAGCGAATCAAAGATACGTCAGCAGGGCGACCTCGTTGAATTCTACAACGACCTCAACGACCACAACCGTCAGCGCATAGAAAAGCTCTACGCAATAAGAGCTTCTATCACGCAGAACTTCAAGGGATTCTACCTGCTTTACCAGCCTGTCGTAGATGCCAGCTCGGAAAAACTCATAGGCGCAGAGGCGCTTCTCAGGTGGAAGAGTGACGAATACGGCATGGTACCGCCTGACCACTTTATACCGATACTCGAAAAAGATCCGCTCTTCTGCGAACTTGGTCAGTGGATACTCAGAACTGCCATAAACGGCGCAAAACTCATTATGGAGGAGCATCCTGAGTTCGTCATAAACGTAAACCTTTCATACACCCAGCTTGAAAAGCCTGACTTCGTGGACATGGTACTGCGTACTCTCAGGGAAGAAGCATTTCCGCCTGAGCATCTCTGCATGGAGATAACCGAGAGATGCCGTCTGCTTGATATGTACCTGCTGAAAAACGTCATTATCAACCTCAGAGGTCACGGCATACAGATAGCTCTTGATGACTTCGGAACAGGCTTCTCGTCAATAGGACTTGTAAAGAATCTTCCGTTTGACACTATCAAGATAGACCGCAGCTTCGTACTGAAAATAGAGGAGGATCAAAAGGAGCGTGAGCTTGTAAAGTCCTTCGCCGGAGTTGCAACTACATTCGGAGCAAAGGTATGTGTCGAGGGTATCGAAACTGAAGGCATGAAAGCTATACTCCAGCAGTACAATATCCAGAGCTTCCAGGGCTACTTCTATGGAAAGCCGCTTGAAATAAGAGACTTCCTCCTCTGGGATCATGAACAGCTTGAGAAAAAGAAGAAAGCCGCAAAGCAGAATAAAAAATAAAAACAAGATATAACAAAGGGCGGAGTTTTCCGCCCTTTTATTATCTAAGAAGTATAATTTATTCAAAATGGCAACACGGACGGCGAATCGCCGTCCCTACAATCCGGCATTATTTCGTTACATTCTGTAGGGACGACCATTGGTCGTCCGCTGATTTTATTGCAGATATCATGTTTATCGGCAGGCTAAAAAAGCAGATTTTACGCAAATATAAACAATATTTCCATTGACTTTATTTATATATTGATGTATAATATAGGTGCATATAACATTAGAATGCATATAGCTTTTCAACGTAAAAAAGGAGGACATCTATGTATTATTCAGCTATAGTCATCCTTGCGATATCTATACTTATTATTGAAAATCATGACATACTTCTGAAACTTGGAAACTCCCTGGCGAATCCGGTGTGGAAAATGTACCGCAAATTTCTCATTGCAATACTTATATATTATACTACAGATGCACTATGGGGACTTTTTGAATATATGAAGAATCCCTTACTTCTCTACATTGATACAACGTTTTATTTTCTCACAATAGCAGGCGGAATTTTATTCTGGACAAAATTTGTTGCCACCTATCTCGACCAGAAAAGCAGATTCGGTAAATCACTGATATATATCGGAAAAGCATTTTTCGTTGTATTCGCTGCAGCAGTCGTTATCAACTTCTTCAATCCGCTACTTTTTGAAGTCAATGAACAATGTATTTATATCGCTCACCCGATAAGACATATCCTTCTGGTGTGTCAGATAATTCTGTGGTTTCAGACCTCGATAGTCGCAATTTCATCATCGTTCCACGGAAATCATAAGGAAAGCAAAAGATTCCGTACTATATCACACTTCGGATTTATAATGGATATTCTTCTCACAATTCAGATATGGAAGCCGTATGCTCCGTTTTACACCATTGCATATATGGTCGGAACTTGCCTTCTTCATACCTTCGTTGTCAACGATGAAAGAGAGGAATATGAAGCTGAGCTTGAAAAATCGCTCAAGCGTGAAAAGGAACAGTATGAGGAACTGCTGAATACCCGTATGCTTGCCTATAAGGATGCTCTTACCGGCGTAAAGAGCAAGCTGGCATATGTTGAGTACGAAGCCAAAAAGAATGATGCAATCTCAAAAGGCATAGATATTCACTTTTCTGTTGCCGTTTTTGACGTTAACGGACTTAAAAATATAAACGATACTCTCGGACATAAAAAAGGCGACCAGCTTATAATATCCGCCTGTACGACTATATGCAAGCACTTCAAGCACAGTCCGGTATTCAGGATAGGCGGAGACGAATTTGTTGCATTTTTTGAAAATGAAGACTACAAGAACAGGCAGGAGCTTGAAGAAAGCTTTAATGCCAAAATGGAGTGTAAAGACGATCCTGAACAGCCTGTTATAGCAATGGGCGTAAGTGACTTCATATCCGGTCAGGACAACAATTTACACGATGTTTTTATACGTGCTGATAAACTGATGTATGAACGCAAACACAAACTGAAAAACTCAGAATACAGTAAAAAATAAGTACACTGAAAATATTCATAATGCATAAAAAAGGCTGCCGGCACATACCGGCAGCCTTATATTATATGGGGAAGGTAAAAGCTTTATCAGTTCTGGAATGCAATACGGAAGAAGTTGTAAAGATGTGCTCTTATACAGTTATCACCGTGGTAGCCTCCGTTAACGTAGTGCCATACATGAGGAACACCGCTCTTTTCGAGGTTTTTGTGATAATCGCTTGGGTTATTGTAAACAACAGTGTCATTGCTTCCGCCTGTTATCATCATGAAGTAAGGCTCTTTGCCTGACTCAAACTTCCAGTTGCCCTTGTATACGTCGCCAACACCAGGTGCAGGACAGATAGCACCTACATAGCCGAACTTATCGCTCTGTGTAAGACCGATATAGAGAGACTCACGTCCGCCCATTGAGAAGCCTGTTATAGCTGTATTGTCCTTGCCTGTGAGAACGCTGTAGTTCTTCTCGATCTCAGGCATGAGGTCATTCTGGAGCTGATTGATGAAGTTGTCGTAAGCTGCATTGTTATTGGCATCCATACCTGTACAGCCGTCCTGAGTAGCACTTGAATATACATCAGGGAATACGCATATCATTTCCTTAGCTGCACCCTCAGCAATAGCATTGCCGAGCATCTCCTTTGTATGCATCTCAGCATTGCCCTTTGTGAGCATTCTGTCAGGGTTCTCGTAATAACCGTGGAGAATGTACATTACAGGGTACTTCTTGCTTGGATCATAGTTTGGAGGCAGAAGCACGTTGTACTTCTTGTTTCTCTTGCAGGTATTTGAATAGTATGTCTTGTTCTGAATCTCGCCGTAGGTCACGCCGCCCTTAGCCTGATTAGCAGAATCCGGCTCTTTCTCAGCGATATTTGAAGCGACCTTAGTTGTGAAGTCCTTCATTGAGAGGTGAGTTACAGGCTCTTCAACAGGAGTTTCAGGCTCATCAACAGCGTTAGGATCTCTCTCGAAATCCTTTCTCTGACCAACGATGAACTGCATTATCTGAACAGCATCAGCAACATTGAATTTCTTGTCGCCGTCAACGTCGCCAGCCTTGAGAGCATTGCCTGTAAGACCATTTACAAGACCTTTTCTTATAGCAGGCATATCGAAAGCGTCAACCTTGCCGTCGCCGTTAACGTCACCGGGAAGAATATTGCTTACCGGCTGAGTTGTAGCAGGAGTAGTTGTAGTAACTACAGCTACAGGCTCAGGACCGATTATCTTAGTGCCAGCCTTTGCAACGATAGCTTCGTCGATGTA
>DEBW01000195.1:0-7319 GCA_002348905.1 Ruminococcus flavefaciens
AAGGTACAGAACGCAAGCGAGCTTATGAGCGAGTGCCCGTCACCAGTTGACAAGGCTAACCTTGACGTACTTGGTATCGCTGTTACAAAGACTGAGGAAGATTAAGACTAACGCAAATGCCTGTCTTGACAATTGAGGTATTTTGTGATAAGATAAAATGTACTATGTTCCATAATTTTTATTAAGGAGTTGTTTTTTATGGGTAAGCAGATGTCAAGATCAAGCTACGAAAAACTTGTTCTGGAGCTTGATGACCTTAAAATCAATAAACGTAAAGAAGTTGCTGAGCGTCTTAAAGTTGCCCGTTCCTACGGTGACCTTTCAGAAAACGCTGAGTACGATGAAGCTAAAAACGAACAGGCTATACTCGAAGCTAAAATTTCCGAGTTACAGCATACTATAGACAACGCCGACATTATCGAGGACTCTAATATCTCCGTTGATGAGATAGGTATGGGTTCTGTTATCAAGATAAAAAGAGTTGGTACTGACAAGATCGAGACTTTCACTATCGTTGGTACTAACCACGTTGACGTAAGAAATCACATGATCTCTGACGAATCACCTATCGGCAAGGCTGCTATGAAGAAGAAAGTCGGAGACGTATTTCTCGTTGAAGCTCCTGCTGGCGAGCTTCGTTTCGAGGTCGTAGAGATCTCAAAATAATCCCCGAAAGGACGTTTTGTAATAATGAGCGAAAATCAGACAAATCCGGCTGTTCCGGCTGAGGAAGAACAGGATATAAATATACTCAAGAAGGACAGACTCGACAAGCTCGCTGCCCTCCGTGAAGGCGGCTGTGACCCTTTCCAGATAACAAAGTATGACGTTACAGGCAAGGCTGCTGACCTCAAGGCTGAGTATGAGGCAAAAGAGGCTGAACTTATCGCTGCTGCCGGCGGCGACGAAGAAAAGCTCAACGCTTCACTTGAAGCTCTCCATGAGAATATCGTAAGCATTGCCGGACGTATTATGAGCTGGAGAGATATGGGCAAGGCTAACTTCATTGATGTACGTGACAGCTCTGACCGTATTCAGGTGTACGTGCGTTCAAACGATGTAGGCGCTGACCTCTTCAAGGAATTCAAGAAAAAGTGGGATATCGGCGATATCATCGGCGTTGAAGGCTTTGTTTTCAGAACAAGAAAGGGCGAGATCTCTATCCATGCAAAGAAGATAGTTCTCCTTTCAAAGTCACTCCTTCCGCTTCCTGAAAAGTGGCACGGTCTTAAAGATACTGACACAAGATACCGTCAGCGTTATCTCGACCTTATCATAAATCCAGAGGTAAAGGATACTTTCGTAAAGCGTTCAAAGATAATTGCTTCTATCAGACGCTACCTCGATAATCAGGGCTTCATGGAGGTTGAGACTCCAATGCTCGTTTCAAATGCCGGCGGTGCTGCTGCAAGACCTTTCGAGACACATTACAATGCTCTCGATGAGGAAGTTAAGCTCCGTATCAGTCTCGAACTCTACCTCAAGAGACTTATTGTCGGCGGACTTGAAAGAGTTTACGAGATAGGCAGAGTTTTCAGAAATGAAGGCGTTGACACCCGTCACAATCCTGAATTTACTCTCATGGAACTTTATCAGGCTTATACCGATTATTATGGTATGATGGATCTCACTGAGAATATGTTCCGTCATGTTGCTCAGGAGGTTTGCGGTACTACCTGCGTACCTTACGGTGAGTACATGATCGACCTTGGCAAGCCTTTCGAGAGACTTACCATGATTGATGCTGTCAAGAAGTACTCCGGCGTTGACTTCAACGAGATAAATACCCTTGAAGAAGCTCGCAAAATAGCTGATGAAAAGGGCGTTGAGTACGAGGACAGACACAAGAGAGGCGATATCCTCAACCTCTTCTTCGAGGCTTTCGTAGAGGAACACCTCATTCAGCCTACATTTATAATGGATCACCCGATAGAGATTTCACCTCTTACTAAGAAGAAACCTGACGCTCCTGATTATGTTGAGCGTTTCGAGTTGTTCATCACAGGTCGTGAGATGTGTAATGCGTACTCTGAGCTTAACGATCCTATCGACCAGCGTGAGCGTTTCAAGGCTCAGGAAGAAGCTCTCAGCCAGGGTGACGAAGAAGCTAATCGCACAGACGAGGACTTCCTCCGTGCGCTTGAGATCGGTATGCCTCCTACAGGCGGTATCGGCTACGGTATTGACCGTCTTGTAATGCTTCTTACAAACAGCGCATCTATCCGTGATGTACTTCTCTTCCCGACTATGAAGTCTCTCCCTGCAAACAGCGGCAGACCTGAAAAGGAAGAAACAGAAGAATAATCCAGTTATAACAAAAGACCTTGACTGCATTTGAGCGGTCAAGGCCTTTTTTAGTCTTCATCTAAAGTTTCAAATTCCATACTGTCCCTTTTGACATCGAAGAACAATATAAGTGCGGCGCATACCGCCATAGGGAATACGCTGACAAGTCCGACGTTGCACGGTCCGAATATCGTGTGCAGTTTTGACGCCCCAAAATAGTCGATACCAAATATAGAATTTTCTGCTCCGTGAAATATTGCGGGCAGCCAGATGCATTTTGATTTTTCGTAAAGGTGGTAGGAAATTATGCCGGTCGAAACAGTAAAGACGCAGAATGCTACAGGGCCAAGAAAAGGAGCGCCGACATATTTTGTGCCGTATTCATATCCGACAAGGCATATCAGCGGAAAGTGCCATACGCCATGGATAATGCCGCCGATGAGCACTCCCTTTGTTCTGCCAAGACCTGATACAAGTTCAGGGAACATAAAACCTCTCCAGCCGATCTCCTCGCCAAGTCCCATAAATACAGCTATAAAAAAGTTGAAAGAAGTCATTGAGAAAAAGTTTTCCTTCAATACAAAACCGATAAGCGAACTGCCGCTTTCCTCAATTTGCTTATAAGCGGAAGGTTTGATTTCCTTCATAAATTCGCCTGAAAGGTCAAGTTCTTCAGGGAAAACAGCATAATAGCAGAAGCTTCCGGCAATCTGAAAAAGAGTCGGCGTTACCCAAGCCAGTAATATAAGCTTCCAGTTTTGGTCAAATTTCGGCAGCCAGCCCATTTTGCGAAAATCCGCTTTTGCAATAAGAGCACCTATTGCAGGTATGAACATACTCGCAGAGATTGCGTAACTAAAGCTCATCATGCCGGCGATGTTTTCATTTTTTAGGTCATTTGCGCCAACAAGTTCGATTATCCATGACACAACAAAGGTGAAAACTATGTATTTAGTGAATTTTGACATTGATATCATCACCTTGAAAATAATAATAGTTATAAAGATACTATTATTATTTTACCACATCTGAGAAAAAAAGCAACAAAATCAATTTATTTTATATATTTAATTTTAGCGTGTTGTATTTTTCTTGACATAAGGCTGTAAAAATGCTATAATCTTTTTTGTAATCATTTTCAACAGGAGTTTTACTATGAAAAATAACGAACAGCAGGACGAGAAACTGCACATAACCAAAAGCGTATTTGAGACCTAAAAGGATATGCAGGAGAAAGCCGATGAAGAAGCTCGGTTGCGTCGAGAAGAGCTTGAGCATCAGCGTGAGCAAAAGAGAAAAAAGGCTGAAGAAGCTCATGACAAGCGTCTTGAAAAAGAGCGTCTTGAACTGCTGAAGCTTAAATCAGGAGTTATCGAGGAAAGCGAGATCATACGTGAGGATTCTCACGAGGAAATCGAGCAGACATTCTGGCAGAAAGTCGGCAGTTTCTTCTATCTCAACAAGTGGTGGCTCGGTATGGGAACGGTTTTTGCGGTGATCGCAGTTTTTCTCATCAGCGACCTTATTGCAAAGCCTCGTCCGGACATGGTAGTGCTGCTTATCGGCAATAATCAGGCTCTCGGAGAAGCCTCGCAGTTAAAGGAGTATCTTGAAGAGTTCACGCCTGATAACAACAATAATGGTAAAATACTGACATCGGTGTACTATATACCGTATACCGGAAGCGCTAAAGCTGATTTTGCAAACAGTGTGACTACAAAGCTTTCAGCTGAATTGCAGTCTGCTGAATCAGTTATAATCATCGGCAACAATAAGATAGGCGAGGTGGTAACTCCAGAGGAGACATTCACTGATCTTTCAGAGTTGTACCCTGATAATGAGCACGTTGAAAAGTACTATTTTATGCTTAAAGATACTGGTTTTGCTGAAAAAGTTGGTATACCCGAAAGCGAACTTTCAGATGATTGGTTCATAGCGATAAGAAAACCGCAGGCTCTTTTATACAGCGATGCTGACGACATGAAGGAGACTTACGACAAGGATTTTGCAACATTTGATTCTATAATAAAAGACCTTTCATAAAGAAAAAAGCTGCCGTAAACGATACGGCAGCATTTTTTTGTGGTATAATCATTACTTTTTAGCGTTTTCAAGTTCTTCTGCACGTACAAGAGCAGTATCAATGTGCGAGCAGAAGTTTTCCTTGCCCACGAGTTCAACAAGACCTGCTTTTTCCATAGCCTTCATAGGCTGCTCGTTAACGTGGGAGAATACAACATTTACGTTCTGCTTTTGGCATCTCTTTACGATACGTGTAAGAGCCTCAACTCCGGTAGCGTCAACAGCCGGAACATTTCTCATACGGATGCAGAGAACGTCGATCTTCTGTTCATCGAGCATATACTTGTACTTGTCGGCAGCAGCAAAGAACATAGGGCCATTTATCTCATAAACACGGGTATTCTTTGGTATCTTCTTGAGAAGGATATTGTCCGGATCAGTGTCCTCATCATCAACGTCGATCCATGCATGAGCCTCTGTAACGTCAGCCATGCGCTTCATGAAGAGGAGTGATGAAAGTACAAGACCGATACCGATAGCAACAACAAGGTCAAATACAACAGTGAGTATCAGAGTTACGAAAAGTACAGCTATATCGCTCTTCGGAGCAGTTTTTACAGTATTTCTAATATTTCTCCAGCCGCACATATTGTAAGCAACGATGAAGAGTATAGCAGCGATAGTCGGCATTGGGATGTATTTAGCATAAGGCATAAGGATAACGAGTATCAGAAGTACAACTATGGAGTGTACCATACCGGCAACAGGTGTACGTCCGCCGTTCTTGACGTTTGCAGCAGTACGTGCGATAGCTCCGGTAGCCGGAATACCGCCGAAAAGTGCAGAGCCGATATTAGCAGCACCCTGAGCAACAAGTTCCATATTTGAGCGGTGCTTTGAACCTATCATACCGTCAGCAACAACACATGAGAGAAGTGATTCAACGGCTGCAAGAACTGCGATAGTGAACGCATTCGGGAGCATAGCCTTTACTCTTGCGAAAGTTACGGCAGGCATAGTAAAATGCGGAGGTGCAGATGAGATATCGTAAAGTGAACCGATAGTATTTACTTCCATGCCGGAAAGATTCACGATGAGTGAACCTGCGATAACAGCGATAAGGGAAGCCGGTACTTTTTCAAGCTTTTTAGGCCAAAGGATAAGTATAGCCAGTGATATTACGCCGACTAAAAGAGCCTGCCAGTTGAGTGAATCAAGGTTGAATATGATAGCTTTTACCTTGTCAACGGTCTCTATAGGAGGCTCGTCTACGCCTTTTACGAACGAAAGGCCAAGAAAGTCCTTTATCTGTCCGACGAGAATGGTCACAGCGATACCAAAGGTAAAACCGCTTGTGATAGTACCCGGTATGTATTTGAGGAGTGCACCGAATTTGCAAAGTCCCATAATTATGAGAATAACACCAGCCATAATGGTCGATATGATAAGACCGTCCATTTTCTCGGTAGCCACGATACCTGCAACTATCGTTGCAAAAGCGGCGGTAGGACCTGCGATCTGAACTCTGCTTCCACCGAGGAACGAGACTATGAATCCTGCAACGATAGCGGTGTAAAGTCCCTGTTCAGGGCCGACTCCTGAAGCAAGAGCAAGTGCTATCGAAAGCGGCAGGGCAATTATAGCCACGATCACTCCGGCAACAAGGTCTTTTACAAACTGTGAAGCGGAGTAGTTCTTCATGACGGAGAACAGTTTCGGTTTAAGTTTTTCTTCTGTTGGTTTAAGCGTTTTTGATTCCATAATAATACCTCTTTTCTATTTCACGAACCTAAATATTATACTACTATTTATTAGTGAATTTCAAGAGATTTTAAGCGATATCGCAAAAATTGTCGAATTGAACACATTAATTTAAACGCTATCGAGAAAAGTAATGCATTTTTTGAGAGAAAAATTAAAAGCTTACTAAAATTATGAGCATATATAATAATTATAAGTGCCAAAAGGCTGAAATTAAAAAGCGAATATTGACCGGAATGAATAAATATGTTATAATGTAATAACTATTAGGTGTTTTATGGGAGGAAATACTATGGTAAATATTCCTGAGATCTTTGGATGCAACGTGTTCAATGAAACTGTTATGAAGAACCGTCTGCCCAAAAATGTCTACAAGAACCTCAGAAGGACAATGGAAAAGGGCGAACCCCTTGATACTACTACCGCTGATTTCGTGGCAAATGCTATCAAGGAATGGGCAATCGAGAAAGGTGCTACTCATTATACCCACTGGTTCCAGCCTATGACAGGCTCTACTGCTGAAAAGCATGATTCTTTCATCAGCCCGGGAGCTAACAGCACTGCACTCATGGAGTTCTCAGGCAAGGCGCTTATAAAGGGTGAACCTGACGCATCTTCATTCCCGTCAGGCGGTCTCAGACGTACAAACACTGCAAGAGGCTATACAGCATGGGATCCTACCTCTTACTGCTTTGTAAAAGAGGGAAGCCTTTATATCCCGACTGTATTCATGTCTTATACAGGCGAAACCCTTGATAAGAAAACTCCGCTTCTCCGTTCAATGGATGCTCTCAGCAAGACCGCTGTACGCTTCCTTAAACTTTTTGGCAACGAGAACGTAACAAGAGTTACTTCTACTGTAGGTGCTGAACAGGAGTATTTCCTCATTGATAAGAAAAAATATGACCAGCGTGAAGACCTTGTCCTTACCGGACGTACACTTTTTGGTGCTAAGCCTCCGAAGGGACAGGAACTTGACGACCAGTACTTTGCAAACCTTAGACCACGTATAGCTGCTTATATGGCAGAGCTTGACGAGGAACTCTGGAAGCTTGGCATATACTCAAAGACCAAGCACAACGAAGTTGCTCCGGCACAGCATGAAATGGCTCCTATCTTCACAACTTCCAACCTCGGCACAGATCAGAACGAGCTTGCTATGGAAGTAATGGAGAAGGTTGCTCTCCGCCACGGACTCGTATGCCTGCTTCACGAAAAGCCGTTTGAAGGCGTAAACGGTTCAGGTAAGC
>DEBW01000195.1:7331-7461 GCA_002348905.1 Ruminococcus flavefaciens
GTAAGCATAACAACTGGTCAATGTCTACAAATGACGGACAGAATCTTCTCGATCCTGGTGACACTCCTATGGAGAACCTCCAGTTCCTGACTATACTCTGTGCTCTCATCAAGGGTGTTGATGAATATGC
>DEBW01000195.1:7492-7636 GCA_002348905.1 Ruminococcus flavefaciens
ATGTTCCTCGGTGAAGAGCTTGACGCTGTACTCAAAGCTATCGAGGAGGACGGCGTATACAAGACAATGGCTAAGAATTTCGAGATCGGCGTAAACGCTCTCCCGTCATTCCCACAGGATTCTACCGACAGAAACAGAACTTCT
>DEBW01000117.1 GCA_002348905.1 Ruminococcus flavefaciens
ATCTTCTTTGAAAGATACTGTCTTAGTCTTGCGAGATCGGCAAGGGTAACTGCACCATCAGCGTCAACATCGGCTGCCTTCTGCTGATCATCTGTAAGTTCTCTGTCACCTAAAAGTGCGAGTGAAAGTTCTGTTAAGTCAGTTACATCTATATTTCCGCTTGCATCTATATCACCCAGCGAAGTTTTGACTTCGGTATTCGGTAATTCACTGAATTTATGTAAAGTACCTTTTTCCTCTAAATAAAATATTTCTTTCTTATAATTTTCAAATTCTACATCCGGTACATACACCAAAACGTCTTTGCAGCCCCATATCAAATTCATATAATTATCTTTCTCAGGATCAATAATAGCTGAAGGGCCATTGCCTTTACAATTAGCGTGTAAAATTATGATTTCTTTTAAATTCGTACAGCCTTCAAACGGACGGTTAATTCGTTCAAGACTTGCAGGAAGAGTTATTTTTTCAAGTTCAGTATTATCGTTGAAAGCATAGTTTTCAATATCCGTCACACCTTCTGAAAAAACAAACTCTTTTGCTTTCATATCAGCAAAAGCACAGGTTTCGATTTTTCTGACACTTGACGGAATATAAACACGTTCAAGGTTTACGGCTCCTCCAAATGCGCATTTTCCTACTACCTCAACCGTATCCGGAATATGAAATTCTGTATCTGTTTTTCCGGCAGGATAACACATCAGCATTTTCTGATCCTTATCATAAAGGATTCCGTCAACAACAGATAAATAAGGATTATCATCACTGACTGAAAATTCTGTTATTCCGGAACATCTTATTACTTCCACTTCATCAACTGTATCCGTAAGCACAACTTTTTTTATTACCGGATTATCTTCAAGATACACTTCATTTATAACTTTCCCGTCATCTGTTTTTTCAGGCACGATAACGACCTCGGAATCATCATCAGATCTATAAACGCAAAATGTTACATCTCCCGGTTCCATTATTGCAGATACATTTATACCTGCAGAACCGATATAAACAGAAGTTACAGCGGCTAAATAACAAATCAAAGGCTTTTTCATTACGGTCATTCTCCTTTGTATATAATCTTACTATATGATTCTTCATTCAAAACTGACATGGCAAATGTTCTGAAATTAGCCTCTACTGTCGGCGCCATGTATTTTTCATCATCTACTGTCGCCATACATTTCTGATTGTTACTGATTCGAATACTGTCAGCCAGATTTCTTGTGTATTCATTTCTTTCGACTATTTTATAATCAAATAATGTTTCTGTAAAAATATTATTGTTTCGATAAAGATACTCATAAATAATATATGAAATCAATTCAGGATTCTCGTCAATAAAAGCTGAAAGTTTTTTGTATTCTTCAGTTAATGTAAACTTATAAGAATTGCTCTGAACTTTCAAATATTCATCTTCCCGAATCTTGTTGATCCATTCATTGTAAAGCTCTTTATAATCCGAAATTATATTTACATCAACATCATCAACCAAATTCTGTAAGAATCGTCTTTCTTTGTCGCTCGGAACGACCTCCATCACATAAGTTTTCCCTGATAAAACAGATTCTTCAAAAGAAATAATGTCATCTGATGATGAACGTGTATTATCAACAGCGTAAAATCTAACCGGCTGGCCATAAAACGAATTGTTATTCAATGAACTATACTCATGAAAAATACGTTTAGACGATCCCAGTTTACTTTCCCAAGCATAACCGTGCAGTTGATTGTTCCCTGGTTTTTTTACCGAAGCATGTGTCCAATCATCACCACATTTATATACATTTACAACTGCTTCGGATGTATTATTAGTAACAACATAAGTTGTTGCGCCATTATATCTTGGAGGATTATTCCCATAGAAATTATCTAAAGAAGTCTCTGTATCATTAGCATGCCAAGGTGTAAGTCTTCCACCTGAGTATTCAACATACGGAGTTATCCAGTTGCTTGATATTCCACCGGAATACGCTATACAGTTATACGCGTCTGTCTCTCCTGCTGCTACAATTATATCATCTGATTTAAGATTTGGGAAAGACACAGGATTACTGTAATCATTTTTGCACATACCATAAACTTCACCGGTTCCTGTTGAAGTTGATGAATAAGATGAAATAAAAATGAAATCAGGCCGAGCGCTATCATATATCTGTTTAATTCTCGAATTCTTTCCCCATGAATGATCGCCTGGTGAAACATAATTATGATAATCATCATTGAATCCGATTACTTTTCTATTGGCTGTAGATAATCCACTGACTATAAACATTACTGGATCAACTGTAGCTGAGCTTAAATTTGCTGTAAACGAATCATATGTATTGCCAGAAGTATAAACACGATCTGTATCTAGTTTAAGAATATAACCTCCCAGCTCTGCATTCTGACACTTCAAGGTTTCTGTTTGAGTATACGGATCAGTTGCAAATATATCACAATGTCCATACTGTGCGTTTCCGGTTATGATACCACTATAACATTTAGCCATCAGAATGTAAGAACCTGAAGTCGTTATATTCGCATCTATGCGCGAAAAATGATTAGAAGATGAAATATCATCATTATACCATGAAGAATTCGAATTTTCTGAGGTTACATCTGCAGAAAAAAGATAAAGTTCTGTATCACAAGCAGGATAATCAGCTGATTTTGCTGTTCTGAAACTATAAGTTTGACCGGCATTTAAATACATTGGAGAAGATCTGTAAGTGTATGTAATAGTCGCACTTTCACTGCTGTCATAATCTCGTACAGTTCTGTAATTAATAACAAGATAAGGTGAAAATCCACCTGAAGTGAAAGTACCAAACGACCTGTATAAAGTATTACCAGACTCTACTCCAGAATTGCTCTTGAACATTATTCCGCAATTATGATTATAACTACTCATTGAATGATTTGACCACATCATAACAAGAGGAGTTATATCAAATGCATAGGTATTTGTCGTACCACTATAATCCCCATTCAGGTAACTGACATTTCTATACGATAAATAATCACTATCATAATTATCAGCATAATTCCACGAAACAGATGTAGACCATTTAGAAGTAAAACGGTGACAATAAACATTCATATCACTAAAAAGCGGCTGATATTCTATCGCTTTAATATACACATTAGCGTCAATAATCAATGCTCTGTTCATACTGAAAAAGCTTGTGCTTTCCTCTAATGCAGGAAATTTCATTAATGCACGCGCTATCTTGGTTGATGATTTTTTACCTACAACGATTGCATTGGAATCAGAAGTACCATCCGAATACAATGTTATATGCTGTATTCCTGGAACAGGATTATCATTAGGCCCACATGTTGCCATATGAGTATAGTCAATTTCAATCGACGGATCTATATATACGGGATAAACAGTTTCAGAGGAAGATAAAAAAGCCTCATCAGCCGTTATTGTAACAATATATGTACCTTCATCATTTTTCTTGTATGAAATTTCGCCTAATGAAAGTTTTCCTGCACTGTCATATACAATTATATCGCCAATATCCGCCAATAACTCCTTGTTCTGATCAATAATAACTAATCTTTCTTCTGCATTCTGTAAATATAAAGATTCAGAATCGAAAGAAAAATCAAAAGAATTTGATTGTGGTTTGCTTTCAAGAATAATATTTTCTTTGTAACCTTGATAAGAAAGTGTATACTCAAGACTAACATTATCATTGCAAAGATATGTAACTCTTTTAGAATCTTCAGAAATTTCAGCTTTTCCTTCAGTTGAGGAAACAAATAAAGGTGTTAAAGAAAAGGAATCATTCCCTATTATAGTTTTTATTCCGTTGCCTATACTCTGACTGAACTCTATTTCAAGATCAGACTGCTTTGGAACATAAACATTATCATTTCGTTTTTTCAGTTCAAGTGATTTATTACAAACCTGGCCATTTTGATTATAGTATTTAATTGGGTAATCAAATACATACAAACTCTTCGTTCCATCAGAATTTTGAAAAACCGCTGAATCCAAACTTTCTTCTTCATCGTAAAGCCTTTCACAATGTCCGCGTTTTTCGACTTCCTCTTCGCTAAGTATCTCGCTTAATACAGACATTCCATCATCTGCTTGTAAACCATCTTCTTTTAACTCAGCATAGCTTAAAACAGTTACCTCATTAAACTGGAAAACAATTAACAAAACTAAAAACAAAGAAATAAATTTGCCTTTCATTTTTCCACCTGCTTTCTCATATTAATAGTATTTATCAAATGTATTAATGACATTAAACGCAGTAGCAATAAAGTACACTGTCAAGCACTCAAACCATTTAATGTCTTTTCACAATTAATATCTTTTTTCTCCATAAATCTTACATATAAATTCGTATTACTTCACTGAAATCATTCCTCTCTTTTTATATGCTTCAATCTCAACTTAATATATCAAAACAGCATTAGATATATTTGAAATTGTCCGTGTGTTCCTAAACCATTGTCTGCATAATTCAGGTAAGCTCTGTAATAACAAATTGGTTAGCTGCCTCCGGCAGCTTATTATAGTATCATGC
>DEBW01000081.1:0-2026 GCA_002348905.1 Ruminococcus flavefaciens
GTATCTGAAAGTTTTTTCGCCGCTGGCTACAAAACAGAATATGATGGAGAAACTCAAAGAGTATGCAAAGGCGGAAGATGTCATAACTTTCGGCAGTATCAAGGGACAATATGACGTATATATCAACGACGGCGGCGGAAACAGAACTGTAAAAAGGCTTAAAAAGATTTGCAGGATAAACGGACTGGATCTCAAAGAGATAGAGCTGTAAAAAACAGCCGGCCTCACTGAACAGTGAATCCGGCTGTTTGATCTATCTTTCCATTTTCCATATCTGAGCTGAATACGGCGGCAGCTCGCTTCCGCCTCCAAAGTCGTGCTTTGTGCCTGTTATAAGCTCGTCTGCCATGCCGCAGCCTGCGTCAAAATGAGCGGTGAACGGCTGAGAATCAGCATTTATCGCAATGAGTATGCGCTCATCGTCACAGCGGCGCTGAATGATACACTGCTTGTTTGTCAGCACAGGAACGCTTATATCTCCGTAGCATAGAGCCTTGCTCTCGCGATGTATCTTTGCAAGCTTTGAAATATAAACTGAAAGCTCATTGTCTATCGGTGCGTCATATGAAAGTCTGAGAGCAGGATCGCCGTCTTTTTTATCACCCTCAGCACCCCATTCGCTGCCGTAATAAATGCATGGAATACCTGGCATTCCGAACATGATCGCATATATCAGCGGCAGATGATCTTTGTTTGACAGTATAGTTGCAACTCTTGAAACATCGTGGTTGTCAACAAAGCTCAGGAGGTGCATACCGCGGTACATACACCAGTTTTCGGGACCGAACTGATTTTTCAGAGAATGGCATATCTCAAACATATTCATGCTGTTGAAGCTTGAATACAGCCCCTTGTAGCACTGATAATTCGTCGCTGAATGAAGCATTTCATTATTTACAAACTGCGAGTAATCTCCGTGAAGGAGCTCTCCTATCAGCACAAAATCCTCTTTCAGTCCGCTTGTAAAGCTGCGAAGCCTCTTCAGAAATTCCTTATCGAGACAATATGCCACATCGAGTCTCAGACCGTCGATGTCAAACTCGTCTACCCAGCCCTTTATGCAGGAGAAGATATGCTCAACGACTTCATTGTTCCAGAGGTTCAGCTTGACAAGGTCGAAGTGTCCCTCCCAGCCCTCATACCACAATCCGTCATTGTAGTTGGAGTTGCCGCCGAAGTTTATATGGAACCAATCCTTATAGCGCGAATTCTCGCGATTACGGAGTACGTCCTGAAATGCCCAGAAGCCTCTGCCGACGTGATTGAAAACGCCGTCAAGCACGACCTTTATGCCCCTTTTGTGAAGCTCTGCACATACCTGTGCAAAGTCCTCGTTAGAACCTAAACGGCAGTCTATTTTTGTAAAGTCCCTTGTGTTATATCCGTGAGTATCAGATTCAAAAACAGGCGAAAAATATACCGCATTGCAGTTGAGTTCCTTTATATGGTCTGCCCAGTCTATAACTTTCAGTATCCTTGATTCCCGAACTCCGTCATTCTCAAAGGGGGCTCCGCAGAATCCGAGAGGATATATCTGATAAAACACGCTTTCATATGCCCACATTTTTATTACCTCCGTTGTCAATAGTCTATAATCAAGAACGGCGCCTGTCCATTCAGGATGAGCGCCGTTGCTATTCTTATTACTTTCTTATCTTATCATATGCTCAATGTTTTGTCAATAGAACGATTAACTTTATTTCTTGTACATTTCACTTAGCCTTCTTCCAGTCTCAATGAGGAATGTTTCGGTATCAACAGTACGCTTGCTCTTCAGCTTGGATATAGCTGCAAGGTCGCCTGTCATAATACCTTCGCTTATAGTATCCAATATAGCTTTTTCGAGCTTGTCTGCATATTCACACAATGCAGGCGTTGAATCAAGTTCACCTCTTTTACGCAGAGCACCTGTCCATGCAAAAACTGTAGCTACAGGGTTAGTTGACGTCTTTTCACCTTTAAGATATTTGTAATAATGACGCTGAACTGTTCCGTGGGCTGCCTCATATTCATATTTTCCGTCAGG
>DEBW01000081.1:2085-2820 GCA_002348905.1 Ruminococcus flavefaciens
TTACAAGCCCAGATATATCCGCCATTTGAACGTATTACTCTTGCAACAGCATCATCTATAAGGGTATAGAAATACTCGATACCAACAGCTTCAAATCTTGCCTTGTATTCCTTTTCATATATTTCAGCAAAAATATCCTTGAAGCGATGATCGTATTTTTTAGATATAGTGTCTTTTGTTGCAAACCATAGATCCTGTTTTGTATCAATAGCATAGTTGAAGCAGGAACGTGCAAATCCTTCAATTGACTTATCCTTGTTATGCAGTCCCTGTATAATTCCTGCACTGTCAGAAAAATCGTATATTAAACTCAGTGACTCATTGCCATCTTTATCAGTAACTTTCAGTTCAGCCATGCTTCCCTCGCTGACACGCATTTCTGTATTTTTATATACATCGCCGTAAGCGTGTCTGGCAATAGTTATAGGCTTGGTCCATGTTGGTATGTATGGTTCTATTCCTTTGGCAATAATTGGAGCACGGAAAACTGTTCCATCAAGTATCGCTCTTATTGTTCCATTGGGCGATTTCCACATCTCCTTCAGGTCATATTCATCCATTCTTGCTGCATTCGGAGTTATAGTAGCGCATTTTACAGCCACTCCGTATTTCTTTGTTGCCTCAGCAGATTCGATAGTTACCTTGTCATCAGTCTCATTTCTGTGTACAAGTCCGAGATCGTAGTATTCAGTCTTTAAATCGATATACGGAAGAATGAGAATATCCTTTATCATC
>DEBW01000066.1:0-11052 GCA_002348905.1 Ruminococcus flavefaciens
GGTCATTTCGTCGCCGTCCATCTCGACAAGCGGTGTTTTCATCTGAATCTTTGCCATTGAAGTATCCTCCTGTTTGATATTAATAGTTATAATACCTGATCACAGGATCCTGAATGTGCAGATCCCGATGACCAGATAAAATACGATAGTAAAAAATCCCGGTAAGACGTAAATTACTTTAAGTTTTCTCTTGTGTAGTCGAGAAGACCGCCGGCAAGGATGATGTCCTTTGTACGTCCTGTGAGTTCACAGAGAACAGGAATGTTTGCACCTGTTGTCTTGTTTACTACTGTGAGTTCTGTCTTGTCAGCTTCGATGTCTGCACGAACGTTCATGATCTCGATATCGTCGCCTTCATTGATCTTGTCGTAGTCTGCTTCGTTTACGAATGTAAGAGGAAGGATACCTGCGTTAATGAGGTTAGCTCTGTGGATTCTTGCGAAGCTCTTAACGAGAACTGCCTTGATTCCGAGGTAGAGAGGAGCAAGAGCTGCGTGTTCTCTTGATGAACCCTGACCGTAGTTTGAACCGCCTACGATGATGCTCTTGCCGAGACGCTCAGCTCTCTTAGGGAAGCTCTCGTCGCATACAGCAAAGCAGTACTGGCTGATCTTCGGAATATTTGAACGGAGTGGGAGTATCTTAGCTCCGGCAGGCATGATGTGGTCAGTAGTGATGTTGTCGCCTACCTTGAGAGATACAGGTGCATCAATGCTTTCGAGAAGCGGAGTTGTCTCAGGATATGGCTTTATGTTTGGTCCACGGAGTATCTCAACGCTGTCCATTTCCTCGACAGGTGCCGGAGGTACTACCATGTTGTCGTTGATCGTGAATTCCTCAGGGAGCTTGAATTCAGGCATATCGCCAAGCTCACGAGGATCTGTGAGGTAGCCTGTGATAGCTGATACAGCAGCCATTTCAGGTGATACGAGGTAGATCTGACCGTCCTTTGTGCCGGAGCGTCCCTCGAAGTTTCTGTTGAATGTACGGAGTGAGATACCCTTTGAGTTAGGTGACTGTCCCATACCGATACATGGACCGCAGGCAGATTCAAGGATACGTGCGCCAGCGTCGATGAGTGTTGCAAGAGCGCCGTTCTGAGCCATCATATTGAGAACCTGCTTTGAACCTGGTGCGATAGCAAGTGATACGTCAGGATTAACTGTCTTGCCTTTGAGTATATAAGCTACCTTGAGCATATCAAGGAGTGATGAGTTTGTACATGAACCGATACAAACCTGATCTATCTTGAGTCTGCCTATCTCCTCTACGCTCTTAACGTTGTCAGGAGAATGAGGACAAGCTGCAAGAGGAACGAGCTTGCTGAGGTCGATGTCGAGTTCTTCGTCGTAAACTGCATCAGGATCAGCAGCAAGAGGAGTCCATACTTCTTCACGCTTCTGAGCCTTGAGGAACTGCTTTGTTACCTCGTCAGAAGGGAATATAGAAGTTGTAGCGCCAAGCTCTGCGCCCATATTTGTGATAGTAGCACGCTCAGGAACAGAAAGTGTCTTTACGCCTTCGCCAACGTACTCTATTACCTTGCCAACGCCACCCTTAACGGATAAGCGTCTGAGAACTTCAAGGATAACATCCTTTGCAGATACCCAAGGACTGAGCTTGCCTGTAAGATTTACCTTTACTACCTTCGGGCAGGTTATGTAGTAAGCACCGCCGCCCATAGCTACAGCAACATCAAGTCCGCCTGCACCGATAGCGATCATACCGATACCGCCGCCTGTAGGAGTATGGCTGTCAGAACCGATGAGTGTCTTTCCTGGGATGCCGAATCTTTCAAGGTGTACCTGGTGGCAGATGCCGTTGCCAGGACGTGAGAAATATATGCCGTGCTTCTTTGCAACACTGCCGATGAAGCGGTGGTCGTCAGCATTTTCAAAGCCGCTCTGAAGAGTATTGTGGTCAATGTAAGCAACAGAACGTTCTGTCTTTACTCTTGGTACGCCCATAGCTTCAAATTCGAGGTATGCCATAGTACCGGTAGCGTCCTGAGTGAGAGTCTGGTCGATACGAATGCCTATCTCCTGACCCTTGATGTACTCGCCGTCAACGAGATGTGCTTTTAAGATCTTTTCAGTAAGTGTTAAACCCATTGAGATCAGTCCTTTCAATATACATATATTTTATTTTACTACTTTTCACAAAGTTTGTCAAGAATTAAACAAATTACGGATAATTATTCGTTAGCGCAATCTAACATTTGTTCAAAGTGTAATGGGCTTATTTCAGCCCGTTACTGCTCCATGCTTTGCCGCAGCGTCAAACTCGACTTTAACGCCCTTTTCTTCGAGCTTTTTTACACTTTCAAGCTGCGAATCACTGCTTGAAAATGTTACTTTCTTTAAACTGTCTATTTTCAGAAGAGGCTCAAAATCTTCGGCTGCTGTACCTGCAATATTCAGTTCTTCAAGCTTTTGAAGCTTGTCTATCCCACTGATATCACTGACATTTCTGTTATTGGAAAGGTCAAGATATGTCAGTTCTTTACAGTTGCATACAGGACTGATATCCTCAGCAAAGGTGTTTTTCAGCGTAAGAGATGTAAGTTCCGTAAGATCGCCTACCGGTGAAATATCTTCAAATCTACAATCATATTGATCGATATCAATAGAAAGTGTTTTCAGATGTTTCGGACCTCTGACAAATTCTATCGTATTCAGAGAACTATAGTTGCTTTTTATATGAAGAGCTTCAAGCTGCTGTAGGTTCTCCATTCCTTTCAGTTCCATACCTGAAATATAGTGTACATTATCCATATGCAGTTCTTTAAGCTTGTAGCAATATACAAGATTTCCCAAATCGTACATGGCATTGCAGTTTATATATGCATACTCCAGTTCACTGCACTTGTCGATAGCACCCATACCATACGTACCGCTTAAATAAGGCAGATCAAGTTTGATTCTTTTAAGATCATGCATCGTACTTACAAAACCAACATGATCTATTTCTGCGGCATGAAGTTCCAGTGTTTCAAGCTTTGTAAGCTCAGAAAGTTTTGCCAGGTCATCATAATCTGCATCCTTATCATCAATGCATACCGACTTTGCTGATCTTGAATATATCTTACCGTTTATAAAGACGAAATTGTTATTAAACGTCACAACTACTATTGTTATTACTAATACAACAGTCAGTATTACGATCTTTAATGGTATTTTTTTCATTTTCATCCACCTGTCTGTTATTCTGTTTATTCAAGGAAATTTCCCCATACTTAAAGCATGGGGAAACGTTTTAAAATATGCTGCTTATCGTGCCGTTCATCCGCAAGACTGAATAAAATATAAGAACAAATATTATTCCGGCAAAAAAGCCGTATTTCTTCATTCTTCTGCGCTCACGCCGGTATTCATCGTATGACGATTCGTGATGATATACATACATTCTGTTATCTCTTGCCTCATCGAGTGCCCTGTCAGAACGGTACATCTTATATATCAGCCATAAGGAGAGAACTATCAGCGCAAATGCCAAAAGTACATCAAGATAATCAAACATCGTTCTTGATTATATCATCAAGTGATTCTCTCTTTACAGCTATGCGTGATTCTCCGTTATTTATGAATACTACAGCTGGCTTCTGGAGTCTGTTGTAGTTGGATGACATTGAATAATTATACGCACCTGTTGCAAGTACAGCGATTATATCGCCTGACTCAGCGTGCTGGAGAGGCATATTCTCACCGATAAGGTCACCGCTCTCGCAGCATCTTCCGGCAATAGTCACTTTCTCATTGCGCTCCTCATTTGCCTTGTTTGCAACTACAGCCTCATACTCGGACTGATAGAGGATGTATCTCGGATTATCGCACATACCGCCGTCAATTGATACATATGTACGTATACCAGGTATCTCCTTGCGAGCGCCTACTGTATAAAGTGTGATACCTGCCGGAGCTGCGATAGATCTGCCCGGCTCGATGAACATTCTTGGCTGAGCTATGCCGAGTTTCTCGCACTCTGACTTTACTACAGATGATACTCTTTCAAGGTAAGTCTCGAAAGGTGCAGGATCGTGATCGTTGAGGTACTTGATTCCGAAACCGCCGCCGAGATTAAGTCCCTTTACCTCATAGCCAAGCTCATTCTTTATCTTAGCGATGAATCCAAGCATTACCTTTGCAGCAGCCTCAAACGGCTCGATATCGAATATCTGTGAACCGATATGGCAGTGTACGCCGTAGAACTCAACGTTCTCGCAGGCTACAGCCTCTTTTACAGCCTCGAAAGCTTCGCCTGTCTCAAGAGCGAAACCGAACTTGCTGTCTATCTGACCTGTCATGATCTTATCATGTGTATGAGCCTCGATGCCCGGCTTGATACGGAACATTATCTGAGGCTTTACGCCCTTTTCTCCGGCTATTCTTTCAAGTCTGTGAAGTTCCGGGATATTGTCAACGATGATGTGTCCTACGCCTACTTCAAGAGCATATGCAAGCTCCTCGTCAGACTTGTTATTACCGTGGAAGCCTACCTTCTCCATAGGGAAGCCAGCCTTTACAGCTGTATAAAGCTCGCCTATTGATACAGCATCAAGACCGTCACCCTCGCTTGCAACTATCCTGCACATCTCCATGCATGAGAATGCCTTGCTTGCGTAGTGAACCTCGCCCATGCCGTTGTAGTACTTGTTCATGCTGTCATGAAAACGGCGGAGTGTCTTACGGATAAGCTCCTCGTCCATAACATAAAGCGGAGTTCCGTACTTTTCCGCAAGTTCAACAGTATCTATACCGCCTGCTGTCAGGTGTCCCTGAGCGTTTACGTCAAGATTTTCTGATACGAACATATTTATACTTCCTCTCTTTTTCGGACGGATTATATCCTGCCCGATGTTTATTCTTCAGTTTCTTCGCCGTCATTGGCAATTTCCTCAACTATCTCCCTGAGTTCTTCAACTCCCTCGAAAGTCATTGAGGAAAAAGGTATAACGTGTATGTCCTCGAAGCATGGTATCTCCGACTTGAATGCCTCCATGCGCTTTTCACGCTCTGTCTTTTTGAGCTTGTCAGCCTTTGTAAGCACAAGCACGAAAGGCGTTTCTGTGTCTATAAGGTAGTCTATCATTTTTACGTCGTCCTTTGTAGGAGCATGACGCATATCCACCAGCATGAAAACAAGGCGGATATCTCTGTCAGAACCGAGGTAGCCCTCGATAAGTCCTGACCAGCGCTCCTTTTCCGACTTGGCTACCTTTGCATAGCCGTAGCCGGGCAGGTCTACAAAGTAAAGATTTTCAAGACCGTAGAAATTTATAGTCGCAGTCTTTCCCGGAACTGAGCTTACTCTCGCAAGGTTCTTGCGGTTGAAAAGCTTGTTTATCAGCGTTGACTTGCCAACGTTTGAATGTCCGGCAAAGGCTATCTCTATCCTCTCAGATGCCGGTATCTGGGAGAATTTTCCGTATGATGCAATATATTCTGCCTTATTGTAATTCAGCTTCAAAATTATCCCTCCTGCCTGCATCAGTTATTATTTATTCGTCCTTGGACTTTGACTTTCTCTTCTTTGCCGGCTTTATAAGAGCTGTATCAAGCACTTTTTCAAGATTGTCCACCGGTATGAAAGTAACGGCAGCCTTTACTGCATCGTCAACTTCTTCAAGGTCAGGCTCGTTTGCAACAGGTATGAGCACTGTATTTATATCAGCCTTGAAAGCTGCCATGCTCTTTTCACGCAGACCGCCTATCGGCAGCACCTTGCCGTGAAGGGTTATCTCGCCGGTCATAGCTATATCAGCTCTTACAGGCATACCCGAAAGTGCGGATACAAGTGCTGTAGTCATTGTAACTCCGGCAGACGGACCGTCCTTCGGAACAGCTCCTTCAGGAGCGTGGATGTGTATATCGTTATTCTTGTAGAATTCAGGATCTATACCGTACTTGTCAGCGACGCTTCTTACATAGCTGACAGCTATCTTTGCGCTTTCCTTCATGACATCTCCAAGAGAGCCTGTTACCTCTATCTTGCCTGTGCCTTTGAGCACCAGTACTTCAAGAGGCATGAGAACTCCGCCGACAGAAGTCCATGCAAGTCCGTTTACAAGTCCGACCTGATCCTGCTTTGATGAAAGGTCAGGCAGGTACTTTCTCACGCCGAGCCATTCCTGCATATCCTTAGCCTTTATGGTAACACGCTTTACTTCGCCGGAAGCTATCTTTTTCGCAGCCTTTCTGCAAAGTGAAGCGATATATCTTTCAAGGGTACGCACACCGGCTTCCTTGGTGTAATACTGTATTACCTCATGGATAGCTGCATCCTCTATCTTGAGCTGAGTACCTTTGAGTCCGTGCTCTTTGAGCTGCTTCGGTACAAGATGCTCTCTTGCGATATGGAATTTTTCCTCTGCTGTATAGCTTGGAAGTTCGATAAGTTCCATACGGTCGAGAAGAGGTCCCGGTATAGTTGAAACGTTGTTTGCAGTTGTAATGAATACGCACTTGCTGAGGTCGAAAGGTACTTCGATGAAGTGGTCACGGAACGCATTGTTCTGCTCGCTGTCGAGAACTTCAAGCATAGCAGATGAAGGATCGCCCTTGATATCATTGCAGAGCTTGTCTATCTCATCAAAAAGTATCAGCGGATTAGCTGAGCCTGCCTGCTGGAGAGCTGTTATGATACGTCCCGGCATAGCGCCTACGTAAGTCTTTCTGTGACCTCTTATATCAGCCTCGTCTCTTACGCCGCCGAGAGATACTCTCGCATACTTTCGTCCCATAGCCTTTGCTATAGACTTTGCGATAGAGGTCTTGCCTATACCTGGAGGGCCTGCGAGACAGATTATCTGACCTTTGATATCAGGATTGAGCATATGCACAGCAAGGAATTCAAGTATACGCTCCTTGACCTTTTTCAGACCGTAATGCTCCTTTTCAAGGACTTCCTCAGCCTTAGCCATAGATACCTTTGATTTTGTGTATTTTCCCCACGGCAGGTCAAGAACAGTGTCAAGATAATTCTTTATAACAAATGCCTCCTGAGATGCAGGCGGGAGCTTGCCGAGCTTTTCAGCTTCTTTCAGGAGCTTATCCTGATTCTTTTCATCAAGCTTCAGTCCGATGATACTGTTCATGTACTTGAATACTTCATCGCTGTCGTCCTCGCCGAGCTGTTCCTGGATTATACGCATCTGCTCTCTGAGGTAGAATTCCTTCTGTCCCTTGTCGATGCTGTTTTTGGTCTGCTCGTTTATGAGGTTTTCAAGTTCAAGTATCTCCACCTCAGATGAAAGACAGGCAAAGAGCACTGAGAGCTTGTTGAGTATATTCGATTCTTCAAGAAGCGTCTGCTTGTCACGGTAGTTGAGATTGCAGTTGAAAGTAACTGTTTCAAAGAGCTTTATCGGATCATCCTGTGTCATCACAGAGGAGAGTAGCTCCTTTGGCATTTTCGGGAAGAATGAGGAATAACGCTCGAAAATATCCTTTATAGAGCGCATGAGAGCCTCTGCTTCGACCTCGTCCACCTTTGCTCTTGAATATGTCGGAGTGCGCTTTATTTCAGCTTTTAATGTTTCGCCGTCGTCGATAAGGCGAATGAGGTTTGCCTTATATACACCCTCAACAAGGACTTTCATTATATTGTCGGGCAGTTTGAGCACCTGCTTTATCTCGGCAACTACACCGACTTTGTAAAGGTCAGAAGCCTTCGGATTCTCTACATAAGTTTCATGCTGAGTAACGAGGAAGAGCTTTCCACCCTCTTTCAGAGATTTTTCTATAGAAGCAACAGTTTTATCACGGGCAACGTCAAAATGCATCACCATTTTAGGGAATGCAACGAGTCCACGCATAGCAACAGTATATAAGATGTTGCCTGTTTCAGTATTTTTATCACTTTTTCTGGTCTGTTCCATTGAATCACCGTATCCTTAGTCAAAGCCGGATATATACGTATTCACCGGCGTATTTTCGTTACATGGAGTTTATTTTTTATATTATAACACATTATTATAAATAATGCAAGCATTTTAACATCATATGCAAGTGCTGACAACTACTGTATAAACAGCAAAAAACCGGTCATAACGACCGGCTTTCTGCTTTTGGTACTGAAAAAATGTCCTTACTGTGACCTGATGCTTCATATCCATAGCATCAAGTCTTTGTATATTATACGAGGAGAAGTTACTGTCTGCTCCTTCGTAAAGACCGTTGATTATTATCGGCTTACCGCTCAGAATTCGATGCTGTTTATTACGTTTCTTACGCAGTCTGCACTGTAGTGGAGCTGCTTTATCTCGGTATCTGTGAGAGGAAGCATTACCTTGCCCTGTACGCCCTTGTTACCTACGATATTGAGTATGCTGAGACAGATATCATCAAGCCCATACTCGCCGTGGAGCATTGTGGATACTGTCATAGTAGTGTCGATACCTGTAAGGAGACATTTGCAGATATAGCATACAGATGTTGCTACTGCATAGAATGTTGCACCCTTGCGCTCGATAACGCTTGCGCCGGACTTACGTACATATTCCTCAACTGCTGCAAAGTCGAACTGAGGTACAGCTGATTCCTTGCCGTTTACAGTCTCGTGGAACTTGTCTATCGGAATGTTTGAGATGTTTGCAGCAGACCACGGGATGAATGAAGAATCGCCGTGCTCACCGAGTACGTAAGCGTGAACGTTGCGCTGATTTATCTTGTAGTACTCAGAAAGTCTTGTACGGAGTCTTGAAGTATCAAGGATAGTACCTGAACCAATGATGTTATGGTCAGGGATATCTGAACATTTGCAGAATGTATATGTCATAACATCAACAGGATTGCTTACTATAAGGTAGTTTGTCTCACCGGCATATCTTGTTATCTCTGGGATGATGCTTTTAAGTACGCTGACATTTGTCTGAGCGAGTTCAAGTCTTGACTGACCTGGCTTACGTGCGATACCTGATGTGATTATAACGATGTCAGAGCCTGCTGCATCCTCGTATGAGCCTGCATATACAGTGAAAGGATTGCAGAACGGTGAACCCTGTCTTATGTCGAGAGCCTCGCCCTTTGCCTTCTCGTTGTTTATGTCTATCATCACTATCTCTGACGCAATGCCGAGAAGTGAAAGTGCATAAGCTACTGTTGAGCCTACGCTGCCTGTACCGATGATAGTAATTTTGTTCATAAAAGCACCTCTTGTTTATATTTTCTTTTAGAAATCATTAACTCATCAAGAAAAGCGTTGTCGGTTTTCGTGAGAGAATAATTTTCGCTGCGGATGAATATGTCTACATCTTCTCTGCAAAGTCCTCTTACTTCTTTCTGTATAAGACCGTACTTTGCAAGAGTTCTGTCTGAAAGCGGAGGAGTTATCATATAAGCTCTGCTGTTGCGTGAAACAAGCTCTGCCTGAGCTGCGCCGCTGCTTACATATATTACTCTGCTTGAAGTCTCGTCAGCTTCATTGTGGAGCTGAGCGCTGTTCTTATCAGGAACGAACTGGTCATTCTGTCTTACCTCAAAGTAGCATCTCATGTCGTCAGCAGTAATGTCACGGCGCTCGGCAAGCTGTGAATTCTCACCGAATATAGCCACACATCCGCTTTCGCACAATGTCTCTGAAACAAGTGACCTGTCCTCGAAATACTTGCGGAAGTTCTTGTCATATTTCTTGTTGTAGCGTACTATGCCAAGATGACATTCGTTGTAGATGACCTTGTTTATTATGCTCTCTGAATCTGCCTCAATATAGCTGAATTCAGTCAGTCTGTCGCCTGAATATCTTCCCAGGAAATTAGTGAAGGCTTCGGAAATATAGTCTGCCCACGGTACAGCAGCGGACATACGCAGAGCCTTTTTGGAGATATTCTTGCAGTATTCCTCGATAAAGCCTGTCTGACGGTATATCTCCTCTGCATGGCGGAATATCACTTCGCCGTCAGCAGTAGGTATCATTCCCTTCGGAGTTCTTCTGAAAAGTGCAACGCCAAGTTCCTCTTCAAGACCTATTATCATCTTACTGAGGTTAGGCTGTCCTATATAAAGTTTTTCAGCTGCTTTGTTTACCGAGCCCTGCTTGCTTACTTCAAGAGCATACAGCAGGTTTTTGTGATTTATCATATATCAATACCTCCTGAGAACATTTTCTGTTTAGAAATAGCTTACCTTTATGCGCTTGCCCATTGCTTTGAGACTTTCTGTAAGACGCTGTACCAACTGCATCTTCATGCTGAAACTCAGTGGAAGTTCAGCGTTCTGATGTGCAGGATTGACTGCCCTTCCGACAAAGAAGTTTATGTCCGTAGCTTCTTCAAAAAGCATACGGCTTATCTGTGCCGCACCGTTGTTATAGTGCTCCCATTCCTCATAGAGCTTGTTTTCGCCGATATGGTCTTCAGCGTACTCTATGACCTTGCTCACGGTGATAACACCCTCTGTTACAAGGTCAACGCCCTCTATCTCTGCCGTTGGAGGTATATCTTTATCCGGCGACGAAAGATTTGCCTTTATCGGCTTTCCAAGCCACTTTGCAGCTATCGAGGATGTTGTACCGCCGCATATTATATGTTTGCCTTTTTTTGAAAAAAACAGGCTCATCATACGGTCACAGTCGTCACGGTTTGACGGCGGGCCAAAAAGTATATTCATAGGTATCCTGCTCCTTATTTTTACAACGCAGGCTGTAGCATCATCACCAAGTCTGCCTCCGTAAAGCCTGCTGCACTCCTCAACAAGCATAGCTGACATAGTTCTTGCGGTGTAGCCTATTGATACCAGCCCTTCCATATAAGACGATATATCCTTATGCTCCCAGCCGAAATTGTAGGCTGTGCCTATACCTGCATGAGGACATCCGTCGCTCATGAAAACGAATACATCGTTTTCCTTTAATGCTATCACTGAGCGGAATATCTTTTTGCCGCCTATATTCAGCTCAGTTTCCGGATAATCAGCAGCATCGCCGTTACGTATCAGTATAACATGGGGGTTGTCATACTGTATAAGTTCAGCTTCGCCGTTGGTTTTAAGGTGGACTATGGTAAACGTTGAATAAGCCACTCCCCTGACTTTATCCACCGGCAGAGTAGCTGCGATA
>DEBW01000066.1:11077-17523 GCA_002348905.1 Ruminococcus flavefaciens
GGAACGCAGTCCTCGATAGGGAGGTCTTCTGCTATCATAGTCGATATTATCTTTGCTGTGAGAGTCGAGAGTATGCTTGCCTTTACTCCGCTCCCAAGTCCGTCAGCCAGTACTATTACTGACGAACCGTCTGTTTTCTCAATAACTTCCACATGGTCGCCGCAAAGATGCTCGCCATAGTGGTTAAGACTTTTCCAGCCTATCTCTGCACAGAGTTCATTCATCCGATATCGACTCCTTCAGCTTTGAAAGCGCAGTTTTTGTCTCTGCGGCAGTTTCTCCGAGAAGACAGGCTATCTCCTGTACTATTCTCATCTGCTTTTCAACGACCTTGTCAGCCACCTCGATAGTCTGGCGTGTGATATTCTCTTTCTTTTCACGCTGTTTTTCTTCATCGGTGACATCGTGCATAAGGCATATCAGCAAACCACTGTTATTGTCGGGGACTATAGTCTGATCTATATATCTGTTGTAATCCGCAAGATATGTGCGGACATTGTATATTCCCCTGCCATTATTCTGCACTTCAAGAAATGGTATCGGATCAAGTACCCTTACTACCTGCTCTCCAAGCACATCGCTCGGAAAACGGATGTTAAGTATCTTCTGAGCAGCTTCGTTTATCTGCTGCACTTCAAGCATATCGTTTAACACGATAACTCCGTTAGGAGTATTTCTTGTTATGATATTCGAGAAATTTTCAGCCTTATCCTTTAAGTACGGCAGACACATTGATATCTCAGCCTTGCCCTGATATATCGCAACTGCTTTTTCACGGCAGGTATTATACCCGCAGCTTCCGCAGTTAAGTTCCTGATCGGGACGGCTCTTTCCCATCTGACGAAGTATCTCTTTTATCTTGCCCTCATCAGGGATATCGCTGTTAACACCGATATAGGCAAAGCTCTTATGCATTTCCGCTCTTTCCGGCTGTTCAGTGTCAAAGCCGTACTTTCCGGCATAATTTGCTATTGCCTGATAGTCTCTTACCGGACTTCTGTGGTACTTCTCCATTACCGGACCGCCTATACAGCTTCCGGAACAGGCTGACATTTCAATGAAGCATTTATGTACGCTGCCGCTTTCAATGTCTCTGAGAGCATTTATGCAGTTTTCAACGCCGTCAACAGCCATATATGTGTAATCCGGCTCTCTCTGCTGCATAGTTTTGAGTATTCCGCCTGTAGTCGGGAAAAATCTCTCAAGGCTGTGCTCGTCATGAGTGATATTCTTTTCAGGCTGAATACCCTTTGCATCAAACATAGCTGTAAGCTCCTCAAACGTGAGCACAGCATCAACTATGTCTCCGTAAGCTTCAGCTTCGTCTTTTTTCGATACGCAAGGTCCGATAAAGACCGTCTTTGCATCAGGTATTCGGCGTTTGATGTCTGAACAATGCGCCTGCATAGGCGATACTACATCTGCAAGATAAGGCAGGAGCTTCGGGAAATATTTCTGTATCAGCAGATTTACCGAGTGGCAACAGGACGATATGAGCACATCCCTTTTGTCCTCTTGCAGAAGACGCTCATATTCAGTCTTGACCATAGCTGCTCCGACAGCAGTTTCCTCGACATCGTAAAAGCCAAGCTTCTTCAGTGCTTCACGCATACTCTCTATGCCGCATCCGTCATAGTTTGCTATGAATGACGGAGCAATGCTCGCAATGACAGGAGCTTCTCCCATTAAAAGGACTTTGACTTTTTCTGTGCTGTCTGTTATCTCTTTTGCATTCTGCGGACAGACTACGAAGCACTGACCGCAAAGTATACATTCATCGCTTATAATGTGTGCCTGATTGCCCGAAAAGCGTATCGACTTTACCGGACAATGACGTATACATTTATAGCAATTCTTGCAGTTCGACTTTTTAAGTGTAAGAGAATGTGGCATTTACTTCACCAGCCTTGTTCTTACTTCGTCTTCAAAAAACTGACAGACTGTTTCAGGCGATACTGAGAAAACATCATCATCGACTGCCACGCATACCCCTTCCTGACACTTTCCCATGCAGAAGCTTCCGCAAAGCTCGATATCGTTTTCAAAATTTCCGTCAGCCACAAGCTGCTGCAATTTCTCAACGACCATTCTCGAACCTTTTATATGACATGATGAACCAATACATATCGTTATCTTCATATAATACCACCCTTTCTGCTTATTCGGCTGCGAACCTGCTCCAGCAGGAATTTTTTCCTGTTTCCGAAACTGCCTGCTGACAATGATGCAGCAGCCAGAGGCATCCATTTTACAATTTCTTCCGAACCTGTTAAAAATTTATCAAATATGATGTCAAGATACTGCTTCACTCCACGCTCGTTACCCTCTGCAAGAAGTGATACGCAGGTCACGGCATGACCATAGCAGATATTTCCTTGTGAAGCATACTCCCAGTCAATGATATATGGTGTACCGTCACGGGAAATAATGATATTATCAGGAGTAAGCTCTCCATGCAAAAGCACGTCTCTCTGTGGCAAAAGCTCAAGTGCTGAACGAAGCTTTTTCAGCTCGCTCTCAGAAAGTTCAGCAGCTCCAAGGCTGTCCGTTATATACTCCCTGAGCTGACGTATCGGAGCTTTTTCAGAAGCTATCCTGTATTGCAGTTCAGCTATCATTTTTACTGATTCGCATAAACTATCAGGTGAATCCTTCATTATACCGGCTAAGGTCTTGCCGGCAATAAATTCTGATACTATAGCATTCTTGCCGTTTATCTTCGTCACCTGCTCGACTTTCGGAACATTCAGACCAAGAGAATACATAAGCGTCTGGATATAAGCTTCACGGAATACCTCCGGCTGAGAATATCCATGCTCAAATACCTTGACTGAATGGTTTCCGTCATGATAAAGCGTCTTATTATTTCTCACAGCGATTATCCTGTCAAGATTCATAAATCAACCCTCTTTAAGAACTTACTCGCATACGCAGATACGTTATTAACTTCAAATCTCTGTTAATATTATATCAAAGTCAGCCCGATATGGGAATAACGAAAAAGGTATACCCATGTTATCAGCGGTGATATACCAAATATCAATATAAAATAATTCACACTTCATCGAGCATTGTTGAAATCACATAAAATGAATAGGTAAATAGTAAATTTCACATAGCTGATAGTAAATTAATGATACACATATAACAGAAAAAGCCGCAGGATTTCATCCCTGTGGTAAGTATTATAAAAAATTCATATACCAATGTGCTTCTCAGAGGTACTTCCTTTTTGCATTGCAAAGCTCAGTTATGAACTGCTTGTCAAGGTCTGTGAGCTTGTAGTCGCTCCGGTAGATAAGTACATCCCTGTAAGCTTTTGTATTGTCGGGACATCGTCTTTGTACAAGACCAAATCTTTTGATAGTAGTGTCGGTTATCGGTGAGACCCACATGAATGTCTCAGGATTTTCTGCAAGAAGCTCAAACTGACTTCCACGCTCAAAGACGAATATGCGCCTGTTGATGTATTCTGCCAGTTCCTCATGCATTACCAATGACTGTGATAACGAAGGTACATACGGATCAGCGTGTGCTATTTCGATATAGCCGGAAAGGTCGCTGAAATGTATCTCTTCCTTTGAAGCAAGCGGACATTCCTTTCCCATTATCAGAACATAGCTGAACTCTGCAACTACTTCATAATGCAGTCCCTTTTCGTCAAACAGTGACTTGAAGTATTTGTCATAATTTGAAGCATACCGTACTATACCAAGCTTGTAGTCAGAAGATACCACGTTTTTTATTGCAAATGATGAGTTGGTTTCCTTGTAGAATATCTCGGCAGCGTCCTTGCCGATGTGTTTTGAGAATCTCACGAAAGCGTCTGAAATATACGTTGCTCTAGGAGTACAGACGGAGAATTTCTGCTTCTGAACAGTACCGTCACGGTACATTTTTTCAACGTCGCTTATCTGTTCAAGGATACGCCTCGCATATCCTATGAACTCACTTCCCTCATGTGTAAGCGACATACCTTTTCTGGTACGTTCAAATATGGTAATGCCAAGGTCAGCTTCCAGCTCTTTTATCGAGCGGCTGAGATTCGGCTGAGCTATAAGCAATGACTCGGAAGCCTTGTTGATAGAGCCGGTATCTGCCACCTCGACAGCATATTTCATGTGCAATATATTCATAGCTGTAACCTCCTTTGTAGCATTATTTTATTATACCATACTTTTAAAGATATGTCCATAGATATAAGCTATCAGCTATTAGCTATTTATATTGCACGTTCAGATGTGAGCATATCCACCTCAGAAGCAGTAAGCCGGCGGTATTCTCCGGCTTTCAGCGAATCATCAAGCGAAAGTCCGCCTATTCTGTCACGGCGGAGATAAAATATCCTGCACCCTACTGCTTCAAGCATTCGCTTTACCTCGTGCTTTTTACCCTCGCATATCGTCAGATACGCTGAAAATGCCTTTCCGTCAGGATTTTTCATGTAGCGTTTACGGCGTTCTGCCGGCATAAAGGCTTCAAGCTCACGTATGCGGTACTCTCTTTCAAAAGTGAATACGGCTGAACGTGTGGTGAAATCTGCCATAGTTATCCCCTGTTCAAGACGCTGTATCTTTTCGCTGTTAATATCTCCTATCGCATAGAAGAAATAGGTCTTGCTGATATGCTTGTCCGGCTGCATTATCCTGAAATCGAGATTGCCGTCATCGGTAAGGATAAGAAGTCCGCAGGTGTCCTTGTCGAGCCTGCCGACCGGATGAAGCTTCTCCGCAAGCTCAGGTGAAAAATAATCCATGACCGTTTTGTGTACCGCATCAGAACGTGCAGTGACACATCCTTGCGGTTTGTTGAACATATAGTAAAGCATATCAGACATTTCTCCTTTAAGAATATAAATGTATTATAGTATATCTCATGATTTATGTCAATGCTGAGAATTTTAACTGACAGCTTATTTTTTTCTGTTTCCCAGGGTTAACAAATCAACATTTTCTGAAATAATACGTTATAATATACTATGTTGATAGGTTATATATACAATGGAGGAAACTACATGGAAAAAAGATTTATATATGCCGATAATGCCGCTACTACTGCTGTTTCAGAGGAAGTACTGAACGCTATGCTCCCTTACTTCCGTGAAGGCTACGGCAATGCTTCAAGCATTTACAAACTCGGCAGAGACGCTCAGAGAGCTGTTGAAGATGCCCGTGAAAAAGTTGCAAAGGCTCTCGGAGCTGAACCCCGTGAAATATTCTTCACAAGCTGCGGCTCAGAAGCTGATAACTGGGCTATTAAGGGTACTGCCGAGCTTATGGCTAAAAAAGGCAAAAAACACATCATCACTTCTGTGTTTGAGCACCATGCTGTGCTTCATACTACAGAATATCTCGAAAAACACGGCTTCGAGGTAACTTATATACCGGTAAGCGAAAAAGGTCTTATTGATCCTGAGGACATAAAAAATGCTATCCGTGAGGATACTGCTCTCGTTACTATCATGTACGCTAACAACGAGATAGGCACTATCCAGCCGATCGAGGAAATTGCAAAGATATGCCACGAAAAAGGCGTACTTTTCCATACTGACGCTGTTCAGGCTGTCGGACACGTTGACATCGACGTTCACAAGCAGGGCATTGATATGCTTTCCCTTTCAGGTCACAAGATACACGCTCAGAAAGGTATCGGAGCGCTCTATGTCCGCAAAGGCATCAATCTTCCTAACCTCATCCACGGCGGCGGTCAGGAACGTGCTAAACGTGCCGGCACTGAAAATGTGCCTGCAATAGTCGGACTTGGTACAGCTATTGAGATCGCAACACGCAATATCTCAGAGAAAAATGCTGTTATCATACCTCGCAGAAACAGACTCATTGACGGTATACTCAAACTTCCTTACACTCGTCTCAACGGCGACAGGGACAAGCGTCTGCCGGGAAATCTGAATATCTCTATCGAAGGCATCGAGGGCGAGTCTCTCCTACTTATGCTGGATATGAACGGTATATGCGCTTCATCAGGTTCAGCCTGCACATCAGGCTCTCTTGATCCGTCACACGTTCTTCTCTCTATCGGTCTGAAGCATGAGATAGCTCACGGCTCTCTGCGTCTCTCTATCGAGGACAACATCTCAGATGACGATGTTGACTACATCCTCGATGTTATACCAAAGGTAGTTACCCGTCTGCGTGAAATGTCACCTGTATGGGAAAAAATGATGAACGGCGAAAAGTACGAATAATAAAGGAGTATTACCATGTTATACAGTGAAAAAGTCCTCGACCATTTCTCAAATCCACGAAATGTAGGCGAAATTGAAGATGCTGACGGTGTCGGCGAGATAGGCAATGCCAAGTGCGGAGATATCATGAAAATGTATCTGAAGATCGAGGATGATATCATCCGGGACGTGAAATTCGAGACGTTCGGCTGCGGAAGCGCCATCGCTTCCAGTTCCATGGCGACGGAGCTCATCAAGGGCA
>DEBW01000049.1:0-1189 GCA_002348905.1 Ruminococcus flavefaciens
TTTCATGCGGGAGCCCTGTTTAATAAATCAGGGCAACAGTAGAACACTTTCAGAATATCTAATCCCAAATTTCTACAAGCTTGTCTATAAGATCATCCCAACTGTTAAGATGCAGATATGGAAAATCAACGGTTATCTTATCATTTCTCTCATGAAGTCTGCTTGGAACGCTTCTGTCATCATAGAATACAGTGAAAAGACCTGCATCATGTGCCCCGATAATATCGGCTGTCTTATTGTTTCCGCAGTACCATATATCAGTTCTATCAAGGCCCGACTTTCGTACTGCCATGTCAAAAATATGCACATCAGGCTTGCGGAAGATATATTCACTGGATGTCATTACAAACTCAAAGTTATGCTCGGAAAAAGCCTCTTGCAGCCGTCTTGAAAGTGCTTTCCCTGACCAGCAAAGATTACTTACAATACCTGTCCGTATTCCCATATTCTGTAATACTTTCAGCATTTCAGATGTTCCGGGTGAAGGTACCGCATGAGACACACCATTCATTATTATCCATTCAGCTTCTTCAATTGAAACTGAAAGTTTCATGCCGAAGTGTTCAAGCACATTTCTGAGGAAGATATGCTCATGTATTTCGATCAGTTCCCCACGCAGTGCTTTTATCTCATCAAAAAGTTTCAGCAGATACTCGCTGAATTCCTCAAGGTTGACATTGTTGGGATTTTCGCTGATATACGGATATATTGCCTTATTTCCGTTGAACGGGGCAAAATCAGGCTCATACATCAAGGTATCACCATAATCAAAAAGTATCATCTTTGGCTTGTTCATATACTTCACCACTTTCTCTCAAAGTCTATACTCATTATAGCATTTATCTCAATTTATAAGAGTACAAATATTGCAAAGCAAATAGATTTTCTATGTTTTATCCAATCACTTCATATTTACAATAGTACAAAGATATCATATCGCACAACAAAGCGCAGTATCCCCACCTGTTTTAGTGATTTCATTTACATATAAAAGTGCCTAAAATGGTGTTTTCACCTGTTTTGTTAACCTCGGTTAACAAGAAAAGCCATAAAAAATGGCTATGTACAGCCTTCCTAAATCCTGTAAGGGTACGGTAAGGGTACAAAGCCTGTTTTTATGTCACATGTAATAAAAATAAGATACCCCGAAACGGCTATGTTTCGGGGATTTTTCTGGTTGCGGCGGCTG
>DEBW01000049.1:1273-2465 GCA_002348905.1 Ruminococcus flavefaciens
GAACCAACGACCTTCGGGTTATGAGGGATTACTCTCTGTATAATAAGCACATTTTATCACGCCCATTCAGGCCGATTTTTGCCTATATATCGTCATCTCCATTTTAGGCGTTCCTCAGCCTACGTGTTGTGAGGCTATCAGAAACGCTCTTAATGGGTCAGAATTGGGGTCAAAATCCATATGCTTTTCTGCTGTTATTGATCAATTCAATATAGCAGATTTCAAAATTAATTTCAAGTTACTACATTTATATTATACTCACATCAATTAGCTTTGTCAAGGCATTATATATATTTTTTATTTTAATTTAGAATTCTTTTAATTATTGCAGAAGTGTTTTTCTTTTACTTCTGTGATGTTAAAAGTTATAATTGAAAGATGACTATTGTAGAAGTCCTACCGACATCACCCTTCAATCAGTTTGGAGTTATAATCAGCAATATAGTAAGCACAGGTACATAATACCCATACCTTTTGCTCGGTATTAAGACTATCTACTTGCTTTAAGAGAATCTTATTCAAATCAGGTAACTGCATCGTACTATCCGCTTGTGTAAGCAAAAAGCCTTTATCTATATTTTGCCTGATAACAATATTACACTCTCCACGGTCAACAGCAAATTTGGTATAGTCATGATTTCTGTTTTCTTTATTGACTCTTGTCTTATACCCACCCTTTTTCAGTTCTTCGAGAGTTGCAGTTCTATCTGAATAATTACTATCAGGTATTTCTTCCATATGATAAAAAGCTTCTACCATAGGATAATTAAGATATAGTTTTCCCATATCAGATGATTCGGTAAAATATTGCTGCATCTCATTTATTTTTTCTGCTGAATAATCCGGTGCCTGCGGATCAAGATCAAATATAAGAAGAATATCCGAGTAGACTTCATCGAATATCTTCTTTTTATCTTGGTCACTTTCTCTGGACTTCAATATTTGCAGGATATCCATACTGTCAGGATCTCCATCTGCAAACATTTCACGATAAAGAGTATAGATATTTGTATTATAGGACACTATCTCGTGATTTCTGCTGATACTGTACATATCAAGTAAATGTGTCATGAGCTTGACATCTGTCTTGGCTCCTTCAACTATCATGAGAATCTTAGGTACTTTCTCACTCATTAAACTCACCACTCATGTACAGTTTTTCAAGATTATGCCCCTCTCTAAGTTCACGATC
>DEBW01000049.1:2489-3040 GCA_002348905.1 Ruminococcus flavefaciens
AGAGATGTCAGTTTATCTTTAGTCAAAATAAAATAGCAGTCAGGACGCATTATTCTGTTTGAAAGCAGATTTGTATTATGTGAAGTGAGAATTACCTGAGTATTTGTCATTTTTTCAAGAAGCTTTACAATGCTTTCAGATAACTCATAATGGTAATATGCATCAAATTCATCTATAAACATAAGTGAAACATCTTGTGCAGTCTTATACCAATAAAAGAAGGTATACAAAGCCTTTGTTCCGCTTGAAGCTGTCTTCAGAAACGGCATCGGAACTTTACTGTCAATATATAGTCTCTTTACTCCGTCCGGATCTGTTTTTACTGACAGTTTATCATTTATTCCTGAAGCATATAAGAACTCCTGAAATTCCTCAAGTGTATCGTTCTCGAAAATGGAATCAGAATAATCTTTAGTATTTGACTTATATCCTATATACCTGTTTTCATCGAGATTTCTGAACCACAACATCGATGAAACATATTTCATCATTTTTCTTAACGGATGTGTATCATCAAGCTTAGTGTTATTTACTCAAACTTCGCAGTTAAA
>DEBW01000049.1:3096-4494 GCA_002348905.1 Ruminococcus flavefaciens
ATCAATAAATAGAGACAAAAAAACATAGTATGCAGTCTCCTAAATAACCAATAATTATACTACATTGTTTTGTAGGAGAGAAATATCATCCATTAATCAGCTTACGTCGCATTAAAACCAAATCAAATACATCGAGCCTGTCATCTTCACACAAATCTCCTGCTTTCCAGTCAGCAAGTTTAGCGTCAGGTCTTACAAGAAGCCAGTTCTGCAATACGACTAAATCAGCAACATTGAATTCACCGTCTGCATTGACATCGCCGATAACAGTCTTATCAGCAGCCTTTTCTGATACCGCTGCAATATAATTCATGCAGCTTGTGGACTGTCCGTTTGCACCGAGTATAAGCTTTTCATCAGCACTGACAGACTTCGTGTACAACACAAATGTTACGCCGTTGGATGTATTGACAGTATCATCTATCTTTGCGAAGCCCGAAAGCCATGAGGGGACATTTTCCACACGGCTGTCCAGTCCTACATAGAGCGTACAGTCCTTTGCAAAAGTAAGCTCTGCCTGTTCTTTATCAGAATTCTTCGCATCGCAGGGAGTAAGTATCAGCTCTGCACCTTCAAGATAAGCCGGCAGTTCAGAAACAGCGCATCTCTCAGCCTCTCTGTCTCCGAAAACTGTATCCCCGACTGCAAGTGAACTGTCAATGCCCCAGCTTTTGTAATATGTTGTATCCTTGATATTGAGTTCACTGACGAGAGCACCTTTTATCGGCTCTACCTCGATAATATCGTCAGGACGGCTTCCGCCGCCGAGAACTGTGCAGGCAGGACGAGCAGGCATATCGTAGCCCGTACCGAGGAAGAAACTGGTATGCGGCGGCTGGTTGTAGGCAGTGTTCTGCGAGGAGACCTGTACACGGTACTGCGGGTCGTGCATCAGGCACTGTACACGGTAGTCCGTGTCGTAGGTAGTCGTATAGATGCGGATGCCGCTGCCGTCAGCCTTGCGGACGACAAGCTCTTCACGCCAGTCACCAAAAATATCGGCGCTCAGGCAAGGAGTGCCCTTGGTAGTGTTGCAGGTGTAATAGCCGTCAGTGGACAGTAGGTTTGTGATTGTTGTCTTGCCGGCATCACCGGTCAGTTTGGAGATAGTCGCAGGAGAATCGGTGTAGCCGTCTAAGATCTCACGCTCCAAGTCTCCGTCCCAGTAGCTGAGAAAGTTTATAGCTGGACGGCGGCAGTTGAGAGTTGCACCATTCACACCCTTGACTTCGTTGCCGTTACCCCATAGCTCTGCACCGGGATTGCCTGCCCAGACATTATCCGCACAGCAGCGTCCCGTATCGCCGGAGCCGTTGTTTCTAAAGAGCGTTTTTCCCGTATCTGCATCAATGAGTGACACACCATAAGGACTGTCCTCATGACAAGTCCAGACTTCAT
>DEBW01000049.1:4516-9411 GCA_002348905.1 Ruminococcus flavefaciens
ATACCCGGATTGCTCGGGTCAAGGTCACCCACATGGAGCGCATCTCCGTGACCGGTGTTGGTGTTCCATTTCAATTTACCGTCATGGTCGATACACGTTGAACCGGTAATAATTTCGTGCTTGCCGTCATTATCTACATCGGCGACCATAGAATTGTGGTTGCCGTCACCGTAGCCTGCGGTAGAGGAGCTTGTGCCGGTGTCAAATGTCCAGAGCTTCTTGAGTTTCTTGTTCTCCACGGAATATGCCGTTGCAGTCAATCTGCCGTAATAGCCACGACCTGTGATAACACTCGGATGCACACCGTCCAGATAGGCAACACTGCCCCAGTAGCGCTCCACACGGTTGAACTTATCGGAGGACTTGCCCCATTTGGTCGGATCACCGCGCCCCGGCTCGTAATTAACCGTATCCAGTGCCGCACCGGTCGCACCGTCAAACAGCGTGTAGAATTCATTGCCTGAGTAGATCAGACCGCTGCTGTCACGATAGACTTTAGATTTGTCACCAATGACTTTGCCTGTTCCGTCAACCGTTCCGTCCGAGGTCTTGCAGGTCATTTCGCACTTGCCGTCAAGGTCGAAGTCTGCCACATAGAACTGCGTATAGTGCGCTCCTGCACGGATATTCACGCCGAGGTCAATGCGCCAGAGCTTCTTGCCGTCGAGCTTGTAGCAGTCGATATAGACCTTATCTGTCTTTCCCTTCTGGGAGTTGTCCNNCGATATAGACCTTGTCGGTCTTGCCTTTCTGTGAGCTGTCCTTCGATGTGGAGGGATCCCACTTCACGAACAGTTCATACACGCCGTCACCGTCCACATCACCGACACTCATGTCGTTCGGCGAGTAGTTGCCACCGTCAGAGCCCTTGCCCGGCTGGTCGAGCTTGATGTCAAAATAGGCGTTAGATGATTTAATTGTGCAATTATCACTTGCTATGAGCTGTGTTCCGTTGTATGTTTCAACTTTGTAAGCAGAGTTTGCATTGCCGGACTTGTCGAGGAAACAAGTCGCACCATTCGCCTTTTCTGTCGAGGTGTAGATGAGCGTATTGTCCCGATACAGCTTGAATATGGCATTGTCAGGGTCAGTCGCAAGGAAACGCCAGTTAACAAGCATTCCGCTGCCGGTGTTGACTGCACAGATACCACGGTCAAGGTACTCCACGGTCATACTGGCTGTGTTGTTGAAGGAAGTGTTGTTTGCTGTTGCAGCATTGACGGACAAACAGGCTGTCGGCACATTCAAGGCAGATACGCCAATGCAGGCAGCACAAAATGCAGACAGTAATCTTTTTTTCTTCATGACAAGTGATCCTCCTTATTTTGATAAAGGCTGGCTTATTAGCCAGCCTTACCCGAATCGTCCCCCTTACAGAACAATTTCTATGATAATCTCCGTTCAGCGGAGTGTTATCCGTGGCGGTTTTGTTTATATTTTTTCAAATATGTTTCATTATTCACGGCTAAATCATATTTTTATTATAAATCGGTGTCGGACACTTGTCAATTCACAAACCGGATATAAAATTGCACTTTTTGGATATTATACAACATTTAGTCAATATTCTCAGAACGTTTATGCTTTCTGAAATGATTCGGCGTGTCACCAGTCTCATGACTGAACTGCCGTATAAAATATGGGAGATTCTTATAGCCGCACGCCTCAGCCACCTCAGCGACCGGAAGATTGGTCTCGGAAAGCAGTTCCTTTGCCATAGCGATTCGGGCTTCTATCAGATCACGGGTAAACGGAATGCCGAACATCTGCTTATACAGCTTCTGAAAATACATCGTACTGACATACATGGAGGCTGCAAGGCTCTCCTTGTTGTATTCAGCCTGCGGGTGCTCATATATCTCTTTGCGGATAAATTTGAGCATTTTGACATAACGGCTGTGAACAGGCGCAAGCTCTTCACTGGTCGTCTTTGGCTCAAACATCTGCCTCAGCCTGTTCATATTACTGAGGAACTCCTCACGGCTGATACCGTTTTTGAAGTATTCGTGGTAAAATCCGAGCGAACAGTTTTCGTTTTGCTGCTCCTGGGAAATGCTTTCCTCGATAATCGTCAGTATCTTATCATTTTCCGTCATACCGAAGATACAGTAGGCAGAATCACTGATACGGATATAGTTGAGCTCCTTAGTTATCGAATCCTGTATACTTTTTTTGATCTTTAGCTGGATACTCCTGCTGTTGTCACGGGATTTCACAAAAACCAGCATGATTGAAAAACGCTCTGTGCTGAGCTGTGAGTTCTCTGATAGCCACATCATGAAGTTCAGCAGAGCTCTCCAGTCGATAGAACCGGAAAGCGGATCACGTATCGAAGCAAGGTGCATTTTATACACAGATGTTTTCAGTCGATTACGCATTCGTATTTCTTCAAGAGCCACATTGACCTCATGACAGAATCTACGATATACCGATTCAAACGTAATTTTTCCCTCACCGCTCTGCGCTACGAAATATCCGTAGAAATCCATTCCAAAATGCAGAGATGTAAAGAATATCAGGCGGTTCTCGTTTAGTATCGGATAATCCGGCGGCAACAGCGATGAAGCAGGGAATTCTATGTACGAGCCGTCGGGCTGCATTTCCATAAGTATCTCATTTTCCTGAAGCGGAGAGGATATTGCTTCATTCAGCCAGTTCTTCCGCAGACAGAGTTTATGTATCATTACAGACGGTATCATATTCCGATACAGCTTTCGCATAAATTCGCTCAGAGACTGCGCAGTTGCAACACGCATGAGCATATTCCGGTTATCATAGAACTTATCAAACAGCGAATCATAATAAAGCTCATGATTCCTTTCTGCATTTTCTCCTAAGTTACAGTGCAGACAGCCGCAGCTTTCGCCAATAATGAGCTTTCCGGCATTTATTCTTTTGGGTTCGTTTTTGATACCATTGATCTTCGCTGTCAGCGTCTGGACTGCTTCATATCCGGCTTCTGCGTATGCTGGCAGACAACTTGTGATACGGGGGTGACTGATAAAGGCATAGTCAGTACCGTCATAGCCTGCGATTGCCAGATCTTGTGGTACTTCCCAGCCTTTTTCAGCTAAAACTCTTGTGAGCGTTATTGCCATAATGTCGTTGGCGCAGAGGACTGCCTGCGGCTTACGAACCTCTCCTGAAACCAGCTTTTCGGCATACGCAGTGGGAACATTAAGCCAGTAATCGCCGTAGATGATAGTATCCTCTTCACAGCTCAGGCCGTGTTCTGCAAGACTGTTCCTGAAACCGGAAATGCGCTGCTCCGAGAGGACTTCACCCTCCGGTCCTGCAATGAGAACAATGTCTGTGCAGTTGTGTTCTTCGATCATATGAGATGTCAAAGCTGCGAATGCCTTTTCATGATCGGCGATAACATCAGGCTGATAGGTAAGCACGTCGTCCATAATGACTATTGGCGCTGTGCAGTGTTTCTGCAAGATTTCATAGACTTTGTCACTGAATGAACGGAGCGAGAAGCTGTTCGGAATGAAGATAACGCCGTCTAAGATACCGTAGTTGACACTTTCCAATAGAGCAAGCTCGCCTTTTTCATAATCCTCCTCAACCTCAAAGGATTCAAGCGACGCAAACACCAAAACACGCAGGTTTTGCTCCTGTGCAGCCTGAGAAATGCCGCGCAGATATTCCTTTGCCATTGTGCCGAAAATGCTTCCTGCAACGACACCGATAGTTCCGAACTTCATCTTCACACGCTCCTTTTAGTATGCTTTCTTTCATTATACAACAATGCAGTTCGCTTCGTCAAGAAATATTACTCATTTCAGATACAATATCCAAAAAGTGCAATTTTATATCCGATTTGTGAATTGACATTTTTAGTTGTTATGTTACAATAAAAATATGAGTAAACTGTGTATAAAACATATCAGATATATTTGCATTTTTACAAGGAGGGTATCTCATGGGGGTTACAAGAAGAAAAGCAGCAGCTTTTGCAGCGGCACTTGCGGTAATATTGGGCGGTGTGCAAATCCCAGCAGCACAGCAGTCACCGTATGCAATAGCCGCTCAGGCAGCTGACACCGGCTCACGAATCCGTGTCGATATCAACAAGAATGACGGCAGAAAGGCTTCATACTCAAAAAATGCCAACAACTGGATACTTGAGGAAGGCTCTGCGCCAACTTACAAGGTTGGAAATGTGACATTTAAGCTCTCTAACGGTGGTTCTGCCGGCGGTAATGTAACGGGCGCTAACAATAAAAAGTTACAGCTTCAGAGCGGCATTTATCCACGACTTACAATGGACGGCGCAAAGATAAAGGACGGCGATAATGGCGGCGTTCTCAAACTGGAAATATCAGGATTGTCAGAGAGCGAGCATTCCTTACAGATGTGGCATTGCAACACTGACGGATACACAAACAGTAAGCTCAGCATTTACGTCAATGGCAAAAAAGTTCTCACAGGCGTGAATTGTCCTACCAATGTCACCAATGAAAATGATGCCGGCATATCTTACGTAACATGGACGGGCAGCAGTGTTACTATCCTTATCTCACCGGAGGGCGGCGGCAAAATGGATGTTGCGTGGCTCAACGGCTTCGAGCTGGACGGCAGTGACCCGTTCAACGGCGTATCGAAAATGACTCCTGCCGATAATGAAGCCCACCTTGACCGCTCACAGGGACTTTCGTGGACGGCAGGAAAGAATGCAAAGTCGCACGATGTCTATATCGGAACAAGCTACGATGCAGTGTTCAATGCCAATCACAATTCTGCCGAATTCAAGGGCAATCAGACGGCAACGAAATATGCTCTCGATGACAGCTATTCCTCGATTCCAACCTATTATTGGCGTGTCGATGAAGTGAATGACAACGGTACGGTCAAGGGCGCAGTCTATTCCTTCCAGATCGCTCGTCTGA
>DEBW01000049.1:9424-11346 GCA_002348905.1 Ruminococcus flavefaciens
CGTCTTGCATTCCCGACTGCCGAGGGTTACGGACGTTTCGCCCACGGAGGTCGTGGCGGCTACGTTTATCATGTCACCAATCTGAATGACAGCGGCGAGGGTTCACTTCGTTATGGTCTTGAAACTCTCAAAGGTGCAAGAACGGTCGTATTTGACGTGGGCGGTGTCATTTCTCTGAAATCCGTCCTCTGCATTCCCGATGACGGCGGCGATGTGTATGTTGCAGGTCAGACTGCACCCGGCGACGGCATCACGCTCATCAATTACACATTCGGTGCAATGGGTTCGAGTGATGTCATTATCCGTGACATAAGAACCAGAGTTGGCGATGTTTCGGGAAAATCTATGGGAGGAATGGGGATCAGCTCCTGTGACCATACGATCATTGACCACTGCTCGATCTCATGGGCTACGGACGAGGGACTTTCCACCAGAAGTGCGTCTAATATCACTTTCCAGTGGAATATCATCGGCGAATCCTTGCACGATTCCGTACATTATGATGCAGGTGACCGTGGCAGCGGTACCGAAACTCACGCATTTGCGGCATCTATTGGCGGCTATGTCGGCTCGTTCCACCATAATCTCCTCATTAACAATACAGGACGCAACTGGTCGCTTGCAGGCGCTATGGAACAAGACGGCGTGACCTACGGCGGTGCGCTCGATATACGCAATAACGTCGTATATAACTGGCGTGACCGCACCACAGACGGCGGTGCAAGATTCGTGCAGTTCGTAAATAACTATTACAAGGCAGGCGCAGAATCAAACACCAGCCTGCACCTTGTGTCCGTTGACGGCAACGAGCTGAACACCGGCGATATGCAGAAGCTCTATGCTTCTGGTAACATGAAAGTCGCACAGAACGGACAGACACTTATCGGTGCAAACGAGGACGAGTGGAAATCCGGCAAGGCGAAGTCCGGCGGCAAGAATTCCACGAACGATACAGTCCGCAGCAATTCGCCGTGGTTTGAGCCGTATGTCAACACGCAAAGTGCCGAAGATGCGTACAAGTCTGTCATTTCAGCGGCTGGTGCAACTGCTCCGAAATGGGATTACATCGACTCACGCTATATCAGTGAGGTCACAAACGGCAAGTACACTTACACTGGCTCCAAACAGAAACTAAAAGGCATCATCGACAGTCAGAACGATGCCGGTGGCTATCCAAACAGCAGCAATTTCAAGGGTGGTACAGCTCCGACTGATACTGACGGTGACGGTATGCCTGACGCATGGGAATCTGCACATGGTCTAAATCCGAATGATGCAAAGGACGGCGCAATAGTCTCCCTCTCCGGCGATGATTATACCAACCTCGAAATGTACCTGAACGAGCTTGCAGGCGATCCTGTTGAGTACAATGGCACACCAGTCACCTATGATCCGATCACGGGTGGCAATCTGGTGCAGAGCATCGAGGTCAAGGATACAACATATTACAACAGCTGGGGTATTGACACGGAACTTGCTGTCGGTGATACAGTTTTCGGTGACAGAGGTGCGGACAGATGTGCAGTTTCCGAGATTCCGGCATTTCTTGAAAATACAGAGCTTGTCCTGACCCCCTGCGATGCGAAAGCTTCAAGCAAAGAACAGGCAGAGCTTACTATTGCACAGGACTGTTATATCTATGTCGGACTGGACAGCCGTGTGGAGAACGTCCCTGCGTGGATGTCAGACTTTACGAAAACGAACAGTGTGATTAAAACCACCAACGATGTGACTTTTGAGCTGTATGGAAAGCCTGTCAAGGCTGGTGAAGTAGTGAAGCTTGGTTCAAACGGGCAGTCAGCAAGCTGCATGAATTACATCGTTATTGCATCGGAAAAAGATATTTCCTCTGTGCGCGGAGATATCAATGCAGACGGCAGACTGGATGTTGCTGACCTTGTACTTCTTAACAAATGGCTGCT
>DEBW01000049.1:11462-12031 GCA_002348905.1 Ruminococcus flavefaciens
GTAAGTGTTTTTTGGAGGGGATAATAATGTTTAGATTTGCAAAGAGAACAACAGCAAGTTTTTTGGCTTCAGCTTTGACGCTGACAACTATACCCTATATTTCGTATGCTGAAACTGCTGTTGCGGAAGAGAAACTGCTTACCCGTGACGTATGGTGTGCAAATGAGGACGTGAACCGCTGGGAGTCCGAGCATTTTCAGTTCATATGGGGGAAAAACGGAGCTGATTCAGCAAAAATAACGCAGAGTTTCCTTGAGGAGAACGCAAAGAATCTTGAAGCCTGCTGGGACGTTTATATGAATGACCTGTCAATGGAAGCACCGACGCAGTCTGTAAATATGAGCCTTCGTGACGGAAATCAGTATAAGGTCAATTTCTATATTTCAGGCACCGGTCTTTCGCCTTTTACTGATGACTGGGCGTATATGGGATACGACAGTCAGGGCTACGCTTTTATGTTCTGCTGCGTGGGAGCAATGCAGAATTCGCCCAATCCTTCATGGGTACTTCCGCATGAGTTCGGACACGTTGTAACAGCTCATCAGCTTGGCTGGAACGAGAACAAGTAC
>DEBW01000049.1:12041-14440 GCA_002348905.1 Ruminococcus flavefaciens
AGTACGTTCAGGCTTGGTGGGAGGCAATTGCCAACTGGTACAGGGAGCAATTCCTTTACTCCGATTATTACAGCAAGCAATGGGGCAGTGTTAACGGTATAACTGATTATTTTGAGACATATATGAAGAACCTCTGCTTTACGCCGATACTTGGACGTGACAATTATGCTTCATGGGCATTTTTGCAGTACATCACCGAAAATCCCGACGATTTGCCCGGATACGGAAACAGCTTTGTCAAAGACCTCATGCAGCAGGGACAGCGTGACGAATATCCATACGCCGAAATAGAGCGTATCTCCGGGGCTGATATGAAAGAAACTCTCGGTAATTATGCTAAGCGCCTTGCAACTCTTGATCTGGCTCACAAAAAAGAGTATCAGGCACGTCAGCATGAGCTTTTAGCACGAGGCGAATGGAACTGGGGTGAGATATATACTATCCTTGAAAATACGTCAGGCAGAGAGAATTTCTATACCGTTCCGACAGAACGGGCACCGCAGCAATTCGGAGTAAATATAGTTCCGCTTGAAGTCAGCGGCAGTAAAATATCAGTTACTCTTGAGGGGCTTACAAGTGTTGAAGGTGCTGACTGGAGAGCCTGTATTGCTGTTGAGCAGAAGGACGGTACTACCCGTTATTCTGACCTTTTCAAGTCCGGCGAGACTATGACTATGGATTTCAGCAGTGGAAACGATGAAGCTGCATACCTCACAGTAACAGCAACTCCCGACAGTTCGGCATGGCAGCAGATAGGAGTTCCGTGGGCATACGGAACAGGAGAATTTGATGAAAGCAACTGCCCATTCCTCAGTAAAACACGATATCCCTGGGCAGCAACCATAGCAGGTGCAGGGATCAAACAAGTGCAGAACAGCACTGTTTCTTCAGGCGGCACACGTCACCCCAACGGCGGCGGATTTGTTGCCTCAACAGCTAAAGTTGATTCTTCTGTATATGTCGGTCCGAACGCAAAAGTCCTCGGTCATGCAACTGTTTCAGGGAACGCAGTAATCGACGGTCATGCAGTAGTTACCGGCAGTGCAAAAGTTTCCGATAATGCAGTCGTGACAGGTCATGCGATAGTTGCAGAAAACGCTGTTGTCAAGGATAACGCTATTATCGCCGATTACGCAGGAGTTATGGGACAGGCGGTTATCTCGGACAACGCAAGAGTTATCGAAAGCGGACTTGTATTCAATACCTATACTGTGAGCGGAAATGCTGCTGTAAAGGGTGTCGCATATTGCCTTAGCAACGGCTCTGCGAGTGGTCAGGCAATGCCGGATGGAGACTATTATGACGATTCCGGAAGAGCACTAAAAAAGGGCTCGATCTACGGCTGGGCAAGCTATGATGATTATGCACAGAACCGTCCATACACTGACGGACAAGTGGCAGCATTGGAATTTTCGGCAGACAGCTCTGAGATTGCTGTGGACGTTTACACATCTACATTCGGTATCACAATGGGAGCTCCGACATGGAGCGAAAATACAACTTCCGGCAAAGGCGTTCTGACATTTGACGGTTCTGAGAGACAGTACATTATCGCAGACAGTTCCTATGCAGCACTTCATGATACCGAATACCAGACTGCGGTACTGCTCCGGGATAACAGCAGAACCGAGATCTTCAGTTTTGGTTCGGACAAAAAGCTCTCTCTGACAGCTGAAAACGGTTCTGTTTCGCTGACCGGAGTAGATAATAGCGTTTCAGTGGATAATGCTTACATTCCGGGCGAGTGGATAACTGTAAGTGTACTCATCTCCGATGATAAAGCTACGCTGAAAGTCAACAACGGAACTGAGATAAAGTCAGAAAGCGGAGTATTTACAACTGATCCGGCAGACGTTATAAGTGATGATGCAGTTTATCTTATCGGTTCAGGAATGAACGGCTCTATGGACTATTTTCGTGTCTTCAACAAGGAGCACGAAGATGCTGAATACTATTACACAGAAAAAGAGACTGTTTCATCTGTTAAAGGTGACATTAACGCAGACGGATATTTCAGTGCAGCTGATCTTGTACTTCTTAACAAATGGCTGCTCGGAGTTCCCGATACACAGCTCCCCGACTGGAAGGCAGGCGACTTGTGCGATGACGGCAGGCTCGATGCATTTGACCTTGTACTGCTTAGACAAGAACTATTAAAAACATAACTAAAAGCGATACTGTTCCATTTTCGGACAGTATCGCTTTTTCATCAAAGATAAAAAAGGTCACATTTTTGGTCTATTCCTGTATTTACTGTTTATCCCCGTATGATGTATCATAATATCACCAAGCAACGACAGCTTTATCAGAACGGAGGAATCAAAAATGAATAAAAGAACTCAAACTTCGCACATCAAAAAAACCTGTGCATCATGAAAAAATCAATAGATAATGCCACA
>DEBW01000207.1 GCA_002348905.1 Ruminococcus flavefaciens
TATTATTTACCTATATTTTAGCACTTATAGCTCGAACAGTCAATTACTTTTTCTGTCAGTTGCGGATATTAAACTGTAATTATTATTAAAAATTCATCCGGACATTGACTTTACACGCTTATTGATGTATAATTAAAATTGCTCTACTTTAAAATCTGTCATGCAGATGTGCATTTTACAGATTTTATAAAAGAAAGGATAATAATATGAATACTGATATATCTAAAATTTACGATTTTGATCCTAAGCTCATGGAGCTTGCTGAAAAAGCAGAAGCCAATTGTCAGGATGCTTTCAGAAAAATTGAGGCAACTGCTGAATATCGCGGAGCAAAGGTACTCAAAGCCTTTGCTGACAACCGTGTAAGCGAACCTTGCTTCTATGGCTCAACAGGCTACGGCTACGGAGATATAGGCAGAGAGGTCATTGATAAAGTTTTTGCTCAGGTGCTTGGTACTGAGGACGCTCTTGTGCGTTTTAACTTCGTTTCCGGTACACATGCGCTTTCTACCGCATTATTCGGAGTTCTGCGCACTGGTGACAAGATAGTATCTATCACCGGAAAGCCGTATGATACTCTTGAAGAAGTCATCGGTATCGCCGGAAAAAAAGGCAATGGTTCACTTAAAGACTACGGCGTTGAATACGGTCAGGTAGACCTTCTTGCTGACGGTACTCCTGATTACGACGGTATAACAGAAAATGTAAAGGGCGCAAAAGTTGCATATATACAGCGCTCCAGAGGCTATTCCCTCAGACCAGCTTTTACTGTAGATGATATTGAAAAGATGATAAAGGCTGTCAAAAAGGGAAATCCTGACGCTGTCGTAATGGTAGATAACTGCTACGGCGAATTTGTTGAAACACGAGAGCCTTCAGAAGTAGGTGCAGATATAATCATCGGCTCTCTTATTAAAAATGCCGGAGGCGGAATTGCACGTACAGGCGGATATATCGCCGGCAGAGCTGACCTTGTTGAACTCTGTTCTTACCGTCTTACCTGTGTCGGCATGGGCAAAGAGGTCGGATGCACACTTGGTATGAACCGTGAAATGCTTCTCGGACTCTTCATGGCTCCAGATGTTGTAGCTGCTGCGCTCAAAACCTCTGCCTTTGCAAGTGAACTCTTTACTATGCTTGGATATGATTGCTCTCCACGCAAGGACGATGCAAGAGGAGATATAATCACCGCAATACAGCTCAAAACTTCGGAAAAACTCTGTGCGTTCTGCCGTGGAATACAGAGTGGTGCTCCTGTTGACGCTTTTGTTACTCCTGAGCCGTGGGATATGCCAGGTTACACAGATCAGGTAATAATGGCTGCCGGAGCTTTCACTATGGGCGCTTCTATTGAACTTTCAGCCGATGCTCCGCTTCGTGAACCATACGCTGTATGGATGCAGGGAGGTATTACTTATACCAGCGGAAAGCTGGGCGTTATGCTTGCTGCAAAGGAAATAATGTGATTTTTCTGTTTTTGTACTGCAAAATAGTTACAAAACAAGAAAAATATACGAGAAATTATTACAAAAATAATACAATTTGCTATAATGAAGCTTAATAATACATTTTATAGTTGACATTTTACTTAAATACTGATAAAATAAATATGATACCTTTACTGGGTATCACTATCTTTGTTTCGTAAAGGAGGAACTGCTTTGGGAGAACGTAGATTCTGTTACAGATGTATGGAAAAGTACGATTCAGATCAGCATATCTGCCCCCACTGCGGGTTCGACGACACCACCGCACATAATCCTATGTATATCGCTCCGGGAACTGTCCTGCGTGACAGATATCTCATCGGTATACTGCTTGAATATAACGGAGAGGGCGCTACCTACGTAGGTCATGATATCTCTACCGGCTGCAAGGTGCTTCTGAGAGAATATATGCCTATAAATCTCTGTACAAGAGTCAAAAACAGAGCAACTATAAGCGTTAATTACAATAATCTTGCTAAATACAAGGCTTTTATGGCTGAATATACTGAGCTTAACAAATCGCTTGCAAGACTCAGAAACAACTCCAACATAAATCCTGTGTTGGATATGTTTGCCGAGAACAATACAACGTATACCGTTTTCGAGTACATCGAAGGCGTAAAAATGCTGGACTATCTCAAAGATAATGCCGGTGAAATAAGTTGGGATCAGGTTTCAAAACTCTTCCCTCCCCTTTTCACAACTATCGGTATTCTCCATAACGCAGGTATTATACACCGTGCTATAAGTCCGGATACGGTTTATATAACAGATAAGAGCGAGCTCAAACTTTCAGGTTTCTGCGTTTCAGCCGTAAGAACTGCAAATGCTGGTCTTGAGTATGAACTTTTTAAGGGGTATGCAGCTCCGGAACAGTATTCCGCAAGCAGTAGCAGCCGTCAGGGCTCATGGACTGATGTTTATGGAGTATGTGCTCTGCTTTACAGAGCGTTGACAGGATGTATGCCTGTTGATTCTGTAAGCCGTATGAAGCATGATGACCTCTGCGAACCTTCAATGCTCAATAACAGCATACCTCCGCACGTTTCCCGTGTTATTATGGAAGGTATGAACCTCAACGGCAGAGATCGTATACAGACTATAACTGAGCTTGTTACACGACTTTTTGAGCAGCCTGCACCAGTCAGAGCCGCTTATAACAGCGAACCTCCTATACACCATGAGGTCAATCACCAGTACAACGAGCCGCCAAAGCCTGTGCAGCAGCCATATCATCAAGCTCCGCCGCCGGTACAGCAGAATCACTACAACGATCAGTATAAGCCACAGAATCAGCCTCGTTACTATAATGAGCCTGCTGACGATTATGACGAGTACAGCTATGAAAAAGTCAATACCGTTGACCGCATAAAAGTGCCTATAATAATCGGTATACTGCTTCTTGCTATACTTCTTATACTTGTAGTGTTTATTGTAAAGGCGTTCGTTCCTGCTAATAATGATGACGAATCTGATTTTTCACGTCCGTCGTCATCAATATCTGAAAATATAGTTACAGGTGAAACTGAAGCAACTACTGTTGCCGAAACAAAGCCTGATACTGATATGCCTGACCTTGTTGGTAAATTCTTTAGTCTCACTGAGAAAAAGTATGAAGATTACTTCAAGTTTGAGGCTGAATATGAGTACAACAACGATCATGAGGCTGACGTTATATTTGAACAGGATATAAAGCCTGGTACTAATGTTGCTCAAGGCTGCACTGTTAAACTTAAAGTCAGCAAGGGTAAAGAAGGCGCTGATATTCCTGATTATAACGGACTTACTGTATCTCAGTATGAAAACCGCCTCAAAGAAGCTGGAATTACCAACTTCTCACTTGTTGTTTCAAGCAATGGCTGGGGTACACCAAATACCGTTGCTCAGCTTCAGGTTGACGGTAAGCAGGTAAATGTAGGCTCATTCTACAGTAATAAGGACGGTAAAAAGCTTATAGTTTACTATTATCCTGAAAATGCTCAGGTGGTTCCTGAAACAACTCAGGCTTATACTGAGTATCAGCAGCAGTACGAAACTACCGCTGCTCCTGTCGTAACAACAGAAGCTCCTGTTTATACAGAACCTGCTACTCAAGCACCTGTTGTTACTGAGCCAGTAGTAACTGACCAGCCTAACCCTGGTGAATTTGGTCATGAGGAAGGCGTGGACGAATGGTAAAACATTCATCTTTATAATAAAATTTAAGCCATAGCACTAAGCTATGGCTTTTATATTAGCTATATGTAATAATACAGCCCGAAAACTGATATTTTTCAGCTTTCGGGCATTTTTTACAAACTATTAAAGAATTTTAAAGTCAACTCATATCTGTCGGTATCATAATCACAGCCTGATACTACTGTAATATAAGTTATTCCAGATTTTTTAAAGGCGGCAATAAGACAGTTTCCAGCATTCGGAGTAGTTCCTGTTTTCATTCCGATTGCTTCTTCGCAGTAATAATCGCTGTATTCATCAAGCAAAAGATTTGAGTTGATCCACGTAGCGTTTTCGCCTGATTCAAATTGTACTGTAGTCTGATACGTAGCAGTTATTTCCATTATTTCCGGAACTCCAAGAACGTATTCAGCAAGCTTTACAAGGTCTGAAACAGTAGTATATTGTTCTTCATCATCCCAGCCATCAGGATTTACAAATTTACTATTTGTCATTCCAATTTCTGCTGCCATATCATTCATAAGTCCGCAGAAATAATCAACAGCTTCTTCAGATGACATTTCTTTACTCGGATTCATTTCTCTTGCAACGTTTACGGCAACTGCATATGCTGCATCATTTCCAGAAGCCATAAGCATACCTGTGATAAGTGTTTTTAGTGTAAGAGTGTTTCCGACTTCAATATTGCTGAGGCTTGAATTTGGCTGTACAAGCCACTGCTCTTCTCCTACAGTAAATACGGTCTCAGGTTTTACATTTTTTAATGCAACTGCTGCTGTCAGAAGTTTAGTTAGACTTGCCGGAGCGACTTTTGCATCAATATTGTCTTTATAATTAAACTGTTTATTATCAACTGTATACACCGCCGCAGCTTTACACGTTGGCTCGTTTATACGGGTAATATGCTTTGTTTCAATAGTGGTCGTTGTGACGGCTGCATCAGGAGAAATTTGCGTTTCGCCTTGCTGTTCGCTTAATTTTTGTTCTGACTTACCAACTATTCGCATATTTCTTTTTATGCCGTTCAAAACAAACAGGCATACAGGTATTATCAAGATCAGTGCAGCAATTGTTATTGTACGTTCTATCCTTAGTTTGTAACGGATACTCATTCTATATTCACCTTGTAGTTTTCAGACATCATGTGGCAGTATAACGAATTCATGCTCATTTGGCACATCCTTCCATAAGATTCTTTTATCAGGACATTACTCCCTTTGTAACACTGTCCTTTTCTACATCCACACGTTCAAGCACTATCTCATGCTCAACTTCACGAAATCCTATTTCTCTGTAAAAACTTACTCTTATGTCAAGAGCAAGCAAAAATGCACGTTTGCCGTTATTATTAAGAAACAGAGCAAGCCATTTAAGAAATTCCCTTGCATATCCGCTTCCTCGTGCAGATACTTTTGTTGCAACCTGTCCTATAAGTGCTTCATTGCCAATATCGAATACCACAGATGCTGTAGTGCATTCACGGTAAGTGAACACACGGCTTATACCGTGACGGCAGCGGTGAGAAGTATCGGTATACCAAAGTGAAAAATCAGCTATATTCGGAAAACCTTCACTAAGGATATCGTATACATCAGGAAGATACGGATCAAAATTCACATATTCTTCTGCAAATTTATAGCTGCTTTCATCCGGTACAAGCTCAAATATAGTACGATTCAGCACCTGATAGCGTTTGCCGGTATCCAGTCCTTTCAGTATCTTCTGATCGCCTTCTATACGGAATGGCTGATTCATGTCAACGAACATCTGAAGTTCTTCATCGGCTTCAAGTTCTCCGTCAGCACATATTATCAGCGTTGAATTTATCAGGAACATATAACCTGTTCCGCTGTTGCCGAATTCTCCTGTCATTTTGTAGAAACGGCAGAAATCATATCCAGCGCCGTATGCTTTCATATAAGCAAGCATTTTACGTCCGGAAAGAGTTTTCATCAGCAGTTCAGTATCAAGTTCACTGTCGCTTTTTATAAGTTTAATCATAATTCATGTATCCTCTCGGAAAGAGCTTTCACAAGCGAATAGGAAGCATCAAAGTCAGATGCATTTATAACACATGATGCGCTATGAAGATATCTGCAAGGCACTGATACAGCAATAGTTTTTACTCCGCCACGGCTTGTATGGATAGCTCCGGCATCGTTTCCACCTGCTATCATAGTCTTTGTCTGACATGGCACACTAATTTCAGAAGCGGTATCAAATGCAAGCTTATAAAGTTCCTTATTATAGAGTGTGCTTCTGTCCATAAAGCTTACAACCGGACCTTTTCCGAGGCAGCACACTTTTTTAGCATCAGAAGCTCCGTCTATATCGGCTGCCGTTGTACTTTCAAGCACGATCGCATAATCAGGTGCTACCGTAAAAGCAGAAGCTCCCGAACCTCTCAGACCGATCTCCTCCTGAACATTGAATACAAAATAAGTGTCATATTCCGGCTGTTCGAGTATCATGCGTATCATCATCGCACAACCTGCACGATCGTCGATAGCTTTAGCCTTTATCTCGCAGCCCATATAAGTATATTCAGAATCAAAGTAAATATTATCTCCGAGAGATACATACTTTTCAGCTTCTTCTTTTGTTGAAGCACCGAAATCAATGTACATACTGTCAAACTCCGGAGCTTTTTCACGCTGTTCTTTTGAAAGATTATGTACAGCGGTTGAACCAACAACTCCCGAAAGCTTATTTTTTCCGATTTTTACCTGTCTGCCAAGTACAACTCCGGTATTTATTCCTCCGACCGGAGCAAAACAAAGTGTTCCGTCATCGTTGATATATGTTACAATGAAGCCTACTTCGTCCATATGAGCACATATCATTACTTTTTTATCAGCTTCTTTTTTACCTTTACAGAAGCATATCAAACTTCCTAACGGATCAATGTTATAATCACAGCGACCTTTTATCTTGCTGATAATATAATCTCTTACGGCTGATTCATCGCCTGAAACGCCGTCTGTGAGACATAATTCTCTGAGCAGCTCTTTCATTATTCAGCCTCCTTAATGTATGCAGCTATAAGTTCTGCGGTATTTTTTACATCAGCCATATCTATTACCTCGACCGGCGTATGCATATTTCTCAGAGGAATAGATATAGTGCAGGTCTTAGCTCCGCCACGGCTTACAGAATATCTGTCAGCATTTGTAGATGTAAGTCCGTTCATTACTTCTATCTGATACGACAGACCTGTATTTTTTGCAGTATTTATAAGTTCGTCTGATATTTCTCGTGAAAGTGACGGCGATATGCCTATCATTGCACCTTTACCAAGTTCGCCGCATTTTTTTCTGTTCTCACCCGGAGCAAATGCAAAGCTTACATCAACTGCAAGTGCAATATCAGGATCAAGTGTAAATGCACCGATCTTAGCTCCTCTTTCGCCAAGTTCCTCCTGAGTTGAGAATATTACGGTGACATTGTATTTCAGCTTCTTGTCTTTAAGAAGTTCAAGAGCATAGAGTATAGCTGCAACTCCGCATCTGTCGTCCATAGCAGTACCTGTAACACGCTCGCCAAGAAGGCTGTGGCATTTTACGTCAAATGTGATACTGTCACCAAGCGATACAGCGTCGGCAAGTTCATCATATGACAGTCCGGTATCAATGGCAGTATCCTCATACTTCAATACTTCGCTTCCATTACTGAGATGCGGAGGTACTGAGCATACAACTCCTTTGATATCCCTTTTTCCGTGTATTACCACAGGCTGAGCCGGAAGAAGTCTGCGGTCTATTCCTCCAAGCTGATCGAATTTTATAAAGCCTTCCTCAGTAATGTAGGTCACAATAAATCCAACCTGATCTATATGTGCATCAAGTACAAGCAGTGGAAGTCCCTCTTTATGATTTCCAAATGTACCAATAACATTACCCTCAACTATCTTAGCATCAGGACAATATTCGCACAGCAGCTTCAAAGCTTTTTCTGCCGCCGGAGATTCATTTCCGGAAGCACCGTCAGCTTCTGCAAGCGAAAATAATACTTCTTTAAGATCCATAAGATCACACCTTTTGAAAAAATTCCATACAAATTAATTATACCACATTTCATTAAAGTTTGCAACAGATAATATAGTATTTTTCAAAGAAAAAAGAGACTTCCGAAGAAGTCTCTTCAGTCTGTCCAAAAACCCCTGATTCAAAGCGAATCAGGGGTAATATTTTTGTAAAAAAATAAAGTAATATGTAAAAAAGAGGATACAGAGCGAAAAATGCAGCGAAATTGGAAGAAGATAGCATACTTCTTCAGATTCATGGCAGCAAATTTAAGCCTGACCCAATTTGTGACTCGGGAGAGGCCTCTGTGATTTGTGTAACGCATTGAATACTTTTCTTTGGCATCTGCGAACACACGCTCTATGGTTTCTTTTCGTTTATCATACATCTCACTGTATTTTGGTGTATGGCGGATATCTTCTGCTGTCTCAAGATATTCACTCCAGATATGCTTTGTTACGGTCTTCTGATGATTTTTACTGTTTGTGCAGTTCTTTATTTTCGGGCATTTTTCGCATATCTTTGGGCAGCTTTTGAATTCTCGATAGCCTTCTCTGTTGGTTGTTGAATAGTTTAAAACTTGATTCTCGGGACAGATCACGCAGTTGTAGTATTCGTCATAAACATACTCATACGGTCTGAAAAAATCTTTCCCTCCCATTGGCCTTTTGTACGGTAATACTGGGATTCGTTTATCATCCAATACTTCTTTGCATATGTACGGTACTTTATATCCTGCATCCATTACTACATTTTTTATCTCGGGATGTTTTCTTGTAAGCCTATTGTATAATCCGTCAAAAGCCACGCTGTCATGCACATTTCCGGGATTTACCGTCACATCCATTACATATCCGTTTTTGTCACATGCTGTCTGTGCTGCGTATGCAAAACACTTCTTGTGCTCTCCTTTGTGGAAAACTCCGCATTCCGGATCGGTTGTGGATTCTAGCACTGTCTTTTCTTCTGCGGCTTTTGAACCGTTATTCCTGTCATTATCATCAAATGGCTTTTTTCCGTTCTCTTCTCTGTCCTCATTTACCTCTTTCATCAGCTGTTCTTCATATATCTTTGCTGCTTTCGGCACTGCTTTCTTTACTGCTTTTTTCATATTTGCATTTGCCTTGATATGTGTTCCGTCTATGAATACTGTCTCGGGTGTCAGATATCCTGCCTTCTCTATTTCACTCAATATCCAGTAAAATATGCTTTCAACCACTTCGGGCGTATATCTGTGCGTGAAATTATAGCTGAGTGTTGAAAAGTGTGGTGTCTGTTCATTCAGAAGATATCCTAAAAACCAGCGATAATATATATTTGCACGTACTTCTTCCGCTGTTTTTCTCAGTGAAGGTATGCCAAAAAGATGCTGTATCAGCACCATTTTGAATATTACCACAGGATCTATGCTTGGTCTTCCATTATTCTTACAATACATATCTCCTACAAGATCATATATGTGTGTAAAATCTATTGCTGAGTCTATTTTCCTCAGTATATGATCTTTCGGTACCATTTCCTCTATACACACCATTTCCATTTGCTCTCGCTCTGCTTTGTTTTCTCTCAGCATCTTCGCTCAGCTCCCTTCTTCTCTATTTTACCACATTACATTGAAAAAGTCCAGCGTTGCACTGGACTTTTTCGACAATCTGA
>DEBW01000122.1:0-1442 GCA_002348905.1 Ruminococcus flavefaciens
CTTATATAAAAGATAACAAAAAGCAAGGAGAGCAATTTCTCCTTGCCAAACATAAGTATTTAATTATTTTTTCTATCTGCTAAAATTTTTTCGATGATTTCTGAAATAGTTGCATTGCAACTAAGCCCAACTGTATCGGGAAAGAAAATATAATCAGAAACATTATAAAGACCTGTTTCTTTTTCTAAAACATTTATCTGATAATCTGTTTCAGATTCACTATACTGACATTCGCAAATTTTGATTATGATTTCAGCCAGCTGTTCATCATCAAGTCCATTTTTAATCGGTATAGGCATAAGAAAGGTTTTAGCTAAATCCTCTAAGTCAGTCCATCCCCAATATTCAAAATAATCAGACGCATTTATATCTGTCCTGCCAGTTATCTCATGCAACTTTGCTTCAAGTTCATTCATTCTTACTTCGTCGTTACTTTCAGCAATTTCATCTATAATATTCATGACTGTCTTCAACTTAATATCATGATTATTACTCATCTTTTAATCCTCCAGTCAAAGTATAATACTTTCTGCTATACCGAAATTAGAAATACCATATTTTTCATACAATAGGCTTTCCTGAAATATTTCGACTATTCTGATAATATCCGTATTATTCTCGTCAACCAAAACAGTAAGAGCTTGAATCCTTTTCATTTTCTCAATATCAAACTTTAATTCTTCCTTTTTTTCTGATAACAACAGATTCAATTTATCAACAAGAATTTGTATCTGTTTTTTTCTCAAATGCGATTCATTTTCTTTGTATTTTACCAAAGCCTGCAAAGTATTGATCAACGCCTGAATACGTTCATTATACATCTGATTTAATTTCTGTATTTCACCCAGATTCATAAACTCATACATAAAATATCACCACACTATAACTATGCTCATATCATCACATGAGCCACTATTTAACGCAATATTGAAGATATCATCACATTTTTCAGCATTACTTTTTTCTGAACATACAATATCTTCCATAATGTCAATATCCACATAGTCATGTATTCCGTCTGAGGTCATTACTGCTTTCCTGACATTAGTGATCTCGCTTTCCGGATCAAACAATCTGTTCGTTCCGCCGCCAAAGCACGAAACAAGTTCACTTTTATTGCAGTGCTCTGCTTCTTCATATAGTCCTCGAAATTTCAAATAATTATATGTAGTATGATCTGTTGTAAGTTGTTTCAGGTAATTTCCCTGTATAGAATAGATCCTTGTATTTCCTATATGAAAAAGCGTGGAACTCTCGCCAAACAATAAGCACGAAAAAGTTGCCGCCATTTTCTCTTTTCCTTTTATACCGCTGGAATATCTTAGCAGACTATCATTCAGATTTATTGCATTATGCATGATATCACCTTCTGACAGCGACAAGGCTCTTTCACATAAGAAGTGAAGACATATCTTTGTATTCATTTCCGGCAAATTTATAAG
>DEBW01000122.1:1466-10368 GCA_002348905.1 Ruminococcus flavefaciens
AGGTATCTTTATTGTATTCAGGTTTACTCCCTCACCAGGTATCGGCTGCTTTTTACCTTCACACCAGTTTTTTACTTCTTCATATGTCCAGCGGCGATTCGGATTCTTCTTATCCTTTCTATTGGTAATATCATAATATGTAAGTGCTGTAATGAGTTCTTTCAATTCCTGCGGTATTTCATAAGAAATAGGAATACGTTGTATAGACGTATACTTTGCTATATCCTCTGCACTTAACCCTCTGTACGGCGATTGACCGCAAAACAGTTCATATAATGTAATTCCAAGAGAATAGTAATCAGATTCTTCAAGGAACAATCCTCTGTATGCTTCAGGAGCTGAGTATTCAGGAGTCATACCTGTTTTTGTTACGATAACAGTATTACCGTCAGTTTCAAAAGAACTGATGCCAAAATCTATTATCGCTACACTTTTCCCGTCATCATTAAGCATAATATTAGAAGGTTTCAGATCCTTATGAATAATACCTGCATTATTCAAAACATTCAAGCCTTCATTTATACAAGGAATAATTGTATTTTTCAGCTCATCAAAAGTAAATTTTCTTCCCAGTATACTGCCGTTTTTGAAATATGTCATTATTTCAACAGGCTTTCCATTATACTCGCCGAAATCTACTAATCTCGCAACATATCTGGAATGTATTCTTCCAAGTGCTGATACAACATCCGGCTTTACAGCGTTTTCTCTGCTATAAACTTTAGCCGCATATTTTTGATTATCATACTCGCAGACATATAATGTCGCCTCACCAGTATTGAGTGACATTTTTTCAATAATACTGTATTTCTCAAGTAATATAGTTCCAGTTGGAATATCACCCATATCAATTATTTCAGAATTAATAACCGTAGAAGATGAATCAAATATCTCATTATTTATAACAGTACTGTTATTATCTATTTCGCTGTTGATCTGTGTTATATCGCTCATTAATATTATCCTCCGATCATATTTATTTTCCGTCAGCTACTACTAATTATATCATATTTCAACTTAGAAATCATATTTTTATTGAATATTAACAACAAATTATGTGGAAGAAATACTTAAAGGCAAGTAAAAAAGTTCTTTTGCAGACATAATGAGAAGCAAAGCACCCTCTCAGAGCATATCTGAGAGGGTGCTGTTTTCATTGGTTAAGTATTTTTACGCCAAGCAGGCTCAGACGGCTGTGAAGGGCATTTCCTGTATTTTGAACAGTAGAAGCTGTCTCGTACTTACTTATATTGCCTTATATTGAACTGGATAGAACTTATATACTAAACCATATCCAATGCTTCCTGTTCAAGTTTACAGTTATTCTCTATCATGTAATTGACAGTATCTGAAAACTCACTGTTTTGCAAAGCACTGAGACGCTTAAAATCATTGTCTGTCAGTGTTTTAGTATACGGCTTAAATTGCTGAAGCTCTGATATTCCCATTTTGTATGGCATAAAATGAATGTCTGTCTTGTCTCTCAGATGAAGAAGGATATAGAAGCCTCCTGCGTCAATGTCTCCGAAATGATAGTATTCAGCATCAGGATTATCACGATAGATCTTCTTGATAAAGTTTCGTCTGTGAGAATTATGATATCCGCCAAGATATACCGCAAAAGTATCACTTTCATGAAAGGCATTGAATGTTGTCAGATTCTCTATTGTCATAACCCGTTTTCCAGTAACATTTATACTGCTTATCTCAGGCAGAAGTGCTGATGAAACAGCAATATCTCCATTGAGTCCAGAAAGATCCAACCGCTGACCTTTTATAACTATGACAGCGCTGCCTTTGATATAAACATGACCAGGATTCTTAATTATATTCAAGTCTTCCAGTATCGTATCTTCTTCCGGAAAATCTCCATACTGGAACAGAAGCCGTTTTACTTTGGATTTTATTGATTCAAAAGTTTTGGAATCGCCGAAAACTTTGATCGAATGATCTCTGATGTAAGTTTCTTCACTGACATCAAATATCGTTGCTAAAGCTTTCAGTATTTTTTCATATTCAGTTATATCCCCATCAAAATACTCGGCTTTTTTATTCTGTGACAGCCTGTTTTTCTGCACTTCGCAGAATCTCATAAGTAATTCATTTTTACCTGAGTATGTATCGAGCAGGCTTAGCAGTTGTTCATTGATCTGTGATTTAGGAGTTCGTGAAATATACCTGTATATATCATCAAGGAATTTAACATTGAGCGTGACAGCATCAATTATGCCGTTTTTCTTTCTTTTATATGTGATATACCCCTTGCTCTCCATATCTGAAACAGTTTCATTCAGGCTGCAAAACAAGTCATATTCAGCTTCGTCGCAATATTTTGGAAAGAGCTTGACAAGTTTCACTGAAAAGTTCTGCCCGATACGATTATCACCGGTAAAGCTTTTACTTCGCTCGTATTTGTCAATAAGACATTCCAGTATTTCTTTCTCATATTTCATCATAGGAGAATTCCTCCACAAAGCTGTTATGAGCACCGTCAGTATATATCATAATTATGTTGTCTGTCTGCTCTCCGATAAGTTCAAGTCTGGAAGTTGGTGCAGCAAGTATGATCTGAAGATCCTGAGCCTTGAAGAAGTTCAACATACTCTCTATGCGCTCTTCGTCCATTTTATCAAATGCTTCATCAAGCATAATAACTCTGATAGTCTCATCTATGCTGTAAAGCTGAACAAATGATGCGGCTATCGCAACATAGTACGGAGTCTGTGTCTCTCCGCCGCTCTTTTCACGGTATATCTTTGAAAACTTCTGTGTTTTCCCGTCTCTTGAAACGATATCTATATCATAATCAAGGTAACTGCGGTAGTCTGTATATTCACGTATTACATAATCACCATGTTCATCTAAGGCAGTCAGTTTTGAAAACAGTTCGTTCATCTCATCATGATATTCTTCGTCAAACTGAGTAGAGAACAGATTAAAACCTCCGAGATTGAAGTCGGACATTATCATCTCATAAAGCTTCTTTTTCTTTTTATCAGGCTCCCAGTCAAATCTGTACGAATCATTTCCGTAGTAAATAGGCTTCAGCGTTTTGTTCAGTTCCTTGAAAAGAGCGATCGCTTTCTCAATATTCTCACGCATTTTAGCAAGGAAACTCTCTCTGAATTCAGTCTCGCAGTTTTCCTTGATGACCCTGAGTTTTTCCTCATAACTTATAAGGTCATGTTTGGTAAGATTGTTGAATTCAGAAGTATAAGCATACATCATTTCCAGACCTGTACCAAGTTCGCCATTTTTATATTTTGACTGTCTGGCGTTTAAATTTATGATCGCATTTGTCTTCTGATTCTCAAGTGCCGCTCTTCTCGGCTGGTAGTTGCTGTATATTGTACCTGCGGACTTTGTCTTCTTGTGATCATCGAATTTTTTCATTGCTTCTGAAAGAGCCGTTTCGTTTCCTTTGCTGAGTTCATTTATTTGTTCCTCAATTGAAAGATCAGCTTTTTCTAATTGCTTTATTTCCTTCTCCAGCTGTTCAGCTTCAAATTCACTTCGACTGATATTGGCATTTACAGAATCCTTATTTTTCCGCATTTCTATAAGCTGAGTGTTGAGTTCTTCGGATTCCATTTGCAATTGCAGATATGTCGGATCATTCTCTGCGTCTTTCAGTTTGACATTCAAATCAGCAATTTCAGCATTTATAAGCTTATACTTAACAGGTGCGTCGATAACATCTTCGATCATCTCAAAATTACAATCGTTTATCGCTTTAATTATAGTGTCAAGAGAGTTCTTTTGTGAAGCAAGTTCATTTTTTCTGCTTGTCTTCTCTCCATATTCAGCCTTCTTGATCCTTAACTGCTGTTCAAGAGCATACTTGCCTATATACGGCATACGATAAACCTCAGGATTGATGTTTCTGAGAGTATTATTCTGATACAGCATACATTCCTTTGTAATTGCGATCTTATGCTCTTTCAGCCATGATACATTCTCGCACATAGTTACCCTGCCAAGCAGATAGCTTACATATGCACGAGCATACACGTTCTCACTTTTGACAACACTTGCAAGACTATGTTCATCAGGAGATGCATTGATATCGAGCTTTGCAGTATTAACAACTGCTGCCGTATGTATCCGTGACCTGTTCCTGTCATAAACTTCTGCCGCAATGTCATAATACTGCGGGTCAACAATGATGTGAAACCTCTGAGTGTTAAGGTAGCCTTCAACAGCATTCTGCCACCTGTTGTCGGAAACTTCAAGCATATCCGCAAGTATCCTGACTTCAGAGGATATACCTCTCGCAGTAAATTCCCGTTCAATTGCTTCTTTCAGCTTTACAACATTTGTATCATATGTTATCTTATTAAGCTCAAGATCTTTTATTTCTTTTTCAAGTTGTCCGCTCACTTTTAAGAGAGCATTGAGTTCAGCCTGTGTTTCTGCAAGTTTATCCTGAACACTGTCTCTGATATCTTTAAACGCAGCTTCGATATCTGTGATAATAATAGTTCTCAACTGAATATCAGCTTCATTGTTTTCAAGTAATGCAAGTTTGTTGGCATCAATTTCAGAATATGAAGGAATATACTTTAGGGCAAAGCGTATCCTTTTAAGCTGTTCTTTAAGCTTTCTTATATCATCCGAAAGCCGATTACAGTCCTTTTGTTTATCACTTATCTCATTTTTAATAGAATTGATAAACAAAGCTGTTTCACCTGATTTAAGTGCGGCTACGACATTGGTATATCTATCATTGAGATTTTTTATATCACTTTCAAGCATTTCAACAGTTTTACTGTTCCGAGCTATATTCTGCTGTGCTATATCTATTTTAATCGTTTTTTCGGAGATATCATTCTTATTAGACTCCGCTTCTGCGATTTTTATCAGAATATCTATAATCAGGATCTGTTCTTCAATATGAAGAATGTTTCCATAAGTATTCTGTATCTCCTTGAGTTCATCGACCTGCCTTTTTACTTCAGCTATAACAAGCTGCATTTCCTTCATATCCCTGATAGTACCACGGAGAGTATCAATATCTACATTTCGCTCAGGAAGGATAAATTGTGAAACAAAGCTCTTAACGTCTTTCATAGGCTTAAAGGCAAGTGATTTTGAAAGCAGTTCAAAGAAGTTATCCTGTAAATGACCAAGACGAGTCTTGAATCTTTCCTTTGCCAAAGATGTCTGCTGTATAAAAGTAACTTTCTTTCCGTTATTTCTGAACTGCTCATCTTTGGAAGGACGATTATCAGTGATAAAAGAAAGATTATCCAGTGTGCCTTCTTCACAGAACCACTTCCTCTTCACTTCACTTTCAAGGTCGAATGATTCAAACTTTGCACCTAAAACAAAATATCTTTGTTTTGTTTCTTCATAGACTTCAAGAGCTATATATGAAATAACCGCACCCTTGCGAAGGTATTCATTTCCTTCTTCTCCTGTTTTCCCCCTGACATAACTTTTCAGTGACCGATTACTGTCGGTGTTGGCGGCAAGATTGAATCTTCTGGTGTTAGTGGTCAGAATAAGCTGGATAGCATCAAGTATTGTTGATTTCCCTGCACCGTTTTCTCCTGAGAAAAGATTAGTGTTTTTGAAAGTAATAGTCTCGTTGTTGAAATAATGCCAGTTAATAAGTCTCAGCTTAGTCAGTATCTTCTTCGTCTGCATTGTATTCAGCTTCACCGCCATTCACATATTTATCAAGCTTTTCCTTTGTTTCCTCGTACACCTTATTGAGCTCCGCAACATCAAATGCAAGTATCACAGAAGAATATATCTGTAATCGTGTATCGGGATTTCCCATATCAGCGTCAAGATTAAATACGATATGGTATCTTTTCAGCAATCCCAAAGCAGATCTCATATCAGGCTTTTTCAGCCTTTCATTTTTCAGGCTGCGATATCTCTCATACAGCTCATCAACATAAACAATGACCTGCTCGGTCTGTGAAAGTTTCTTCCGCTCCTCGATGTAAATAAGTCTGAGAAAAAGCAAAATGATACTGTCAAGCAGCCTTAGTTTGATACGACCTGTACCGTAGCTGTTATTGAGGGCTATAATACCATATTCTTCATTTATTATAAGTTCATAACCAAGCATATCAAAATACGTTGCAAAGAGTTCTTTTTCTTTCAGAATAAAATAGTAGCTGTTTTTCGTATCAGGGCATTCTTTAAGCATGAAGCACTCATTAAGCAGTTTGTTTGCATTCTGTCTGAATTTATCTTTTGATACCGAACCAAGTATTCTTTCAAATTGATTATCATATTCCATTTATTTTGTCCTCCTTTTCAGTGTAAAATCCTTAAAGCTAAAACCTCTTTCATGTATGGTATTATCTTTAGGCATTACTATGAATTCGGACTTCCTATCACGACCATATATACAGATAAAGATCAGTCGTATCATATCCCGTTTAGAAGTTATTTCTATTTTCGATGCATCAATCTCAGGTTTATCTTTCAACAACATCTGAACATAAGCATTGATGTTTTTTCTTGAAAAACGGTGTTCTGTTTTGTTTTTCAATGCGGCACGACGTTTCAGCAATTCTTCTTCCGGCATGATCTGAGATGTGAATATCTCATCAACATCGTTAATTTTCTTTGAAACCCCTATGTTTTTCAATGATTCTCCGCTGATAAAGTTTTGTGGGAACATATTGAATATCCTGCAATAATCATCAGGAACATCATCGTATATTCCATATTCCTCTTCTGTATCAAATGCACTTGCAAGATTCCTCAGGATCGTTGAGAGCTTTCCTTCAATGTTGTTCGTATTGAGAAATGCGAGCTTTGCTCTGTTTACAGCACTTCTCAAATATTTTGAATGCTTTCTTTCTATTTCTTTTTCTATGTCATCATATGAATTGAAATAACTGATAACACTTGTAATTATTTCAATGACTTTGTTATGTGCCTCGTCCCTGTCATTTTCATTTTCGATATTCTGATAACCGGATACAGCCCTTTCCATTATGGCTTCATCGTTAAGGATATCCCTAAGGCGGCTTTCGATAGTATTACGAAATCTAGATACATTATCATTCGTTTTCATACGATGATATGCTTTCGAGCCTATATTATCATTATACGAGAAAAAATGCTGCATGAGTTCTTCTGGAGTTTGTCCGTCAGTAAGTTCATCAATGTATTTGCGGATACCTGTATTCAGTTTCTTTAATTCAGTGAAGAGAGCAAGTGTTCTATCATAAACAGGTTTTATTACCTGCGGATATGGTCGGTCTAAAAGGTCTTCATTTGTTAGTAACGAATATATCGAGGCAACTTCGCTCTGATACTCCATTTCGTTCCTCTTTGTTATATCAGTTAAAGCCTGCATGATAGTAATAGAATGACTCGGCATAACTACCTTTGATCGCCCATTGTTATCAAACTCATATTCTATCCAGCCATAGCTTTTTAACTTTCTGAGAAATTCATTGGCTTTTGAACGTGAATCACGGAAAATATCCTGATCATCTTCAAATTGAATATCATCAGAACTGTTTTGCTCAAAATAGTCGCATAACTTTGAAATCATAATATCTTTATCTATTCCGTATGATAGCTCTGTTCGGTATGAGCCATATATGATCTCAAGGCAAGCGATGAATATATTCTGATATTTTCCTGTCAGTACTTTGAAAAAGTCATTTCCTAATATACTAAATATATCCATACATACCGTCCCTCTCTCCGATCATTAGAATATTTCTTGATACAGATTTTCTCCTATAAACTTTGATATTAGTATATCACATTCACGTATTAATTGCAATACAGATCATGAAGGCTAACATGAAATAACGCTTACGATTCAGTCCGGACTGAGCGATGATACAGACCATATCTCCGGCGCAATGATGAACGGCACTCCCGCAGGTACGGTCATCAACAACTATAACAACGACAACAGCCGGACAGTCAACCAGACGAATAATTCGCCTAAGTCGCTGTCACGGCTGGGAATTTATCGTATGACAGGAATGCGCTGAATGTGGGATAAGTCTTTAAGTGGTATTCTCTTCTCATTAAGTGCAATAACTTTACAAAATTCCCGTAATAAACACAACACCAATTGTAATAAAAAATGCGCTTAATGACAATATTATTAATGGTATCTTCCATACATAATTATTGGAATAAATACTATCCTTTGAAAATGAAGTCAGTTTTGTGTGAAGTGTAGGATATATTGATACTACTTCATAAGGATCATCTTTCCTTACCCTTAGCACAATTTTCAAGCCAACATCAGGCGGATCAGGCATAAAATACTTAAAATAAGAACTTTGACTTGAACAAGACACTTCATAACAAGTCCCCCTTATTTTGTATCTTATATAAAAATCATGCTCATCCGGAGCTTTACCAAACACTATTCCATTCACTGATCTGACTCCACGGATCGCATCTCTAATCCCAAAAAATATTAAGACAATGAGAAGTATTATTCCCAATATAAGATAAAACCACCCCAATTTCACATCACCACCAATAACGAACAGCATTTCTAAAACTTAAAAAATTATTATTGAGAAGCAGTATATATTTATTATACATCAATTTCAGAAAAAATCAAGGCAGTGATATTATGTTTTTCAGCCTTATTTTAAGGAATGCAGACAGTTACAAAATTAACATGACCACGACCATCACCCAGTATATGACCGCAAAGGTCAAGGGCTTTTGTTAGTGAAAGCGTCTGATTGATATTCAGAAAAGATCCAGCATACTGTCGAGATAGAGCTCTTCACGGACAGTAATCTGGTATTCCGGCTTTGTGAGATAATAAAGCAGAAATTCAAGATTGACAGCACTTCCGAGTCCCCTGCCTTCTATTTTGAAATTAGAAAAACCGAGAGGCAGATATATGTTGATAATGTCGTCTGTACTGATAAATCCGGGATTTTTC